>QIAN01000294.1 GCA_003225005.1 Acidobacteriota bacterium
ATGTCGAAGGATTGGTTTATCGCGGTCAGATGCAAATCCGCCAAGGCGACCCCAACGGAGCCGCTGACTCGCTACAAACGGCAATCAAGAACGACCCCGACAATGCAGTGGCTCATTATCAGTTGGGAGTCGCTTTCGATCAGCAGCATAACTCGGCCCGGGCTGAATCAGAATGGCGAGAGGCTGTGCGCCTGCGTCCTGATCTGAGCGACGCGCAGCGCGCCCTAGCAGCAGTCGAGATGCAGCGCGGCGACGTCGAAGCGCTCCTGCAGAGTGCCCAGCAAATCATCACCAATCAGCCATATTCTCCGGACGGCTTCCTGTTGCGCGCCGCCGCCGAATTCAACCGCAAGAAATATTCTGATGCCGAGAAGGATTTGAACAAAGCGGCGCAGCTTGCTCCCAAGAGTCCAGCGCCTGACATTCAGATGGGCAATCTGCGGCTGACCCAGAAAAGATTCAGCGAAGCCGAAAAGTTTTACCAGGCCGGTCTAGAAAAAGATCCTTCGTCCAGCGACGCGCTTAGCGGCCTGATGAACGGATACATTGCGGACAAGCAGCCCGACCAAGCCATTGCCGCCGCCAACGCCCAGATCACCAAGGCCCCGAACAGCAACTTCTATGATCTGCTGGGTACCGCATTGTTCGGCAAGAAGGACCTGAAAGGCGCCGAAACCGCGCTGCGCAAATCCGTCGATCTAGACAAGCACAATTCCGACGCTCTTGTGAAACTAGGCAAGGTGCAGGTCGCTGAAGGTTCCGCCGATCAGGCTCTCGCCACCTACCAGCAGTCAATCAAGGACAATCCACGCGAGATTTCTTTCTACATACTTGCTGGCGGACTCTACGAAATGAAGAGTGACTGGGAACACGCCAAAGCCATGTACCAGCAGGCCCTGAACATCGAACCAAATAATCCGCTAGCCTCGAACAACCTGGCCTTTGTCATCCTGCAACAAGGCGGAAACGTAGACGTCGCATTATCGATGGCGCAAACCGCACGCCGCGGCATGCCCGATTCACCCAACGCCGCCGACACCCTGGGCTGGGCTTACTATCAAAAAGGTGTCTATCAGTCCGCCATTGATTCATTCCAGGAGGCGCTGCGTCTCAATGAGAAAAACCACGGCGCCGAAGACGCAACCGTGCATTACCACCTCGGTCTCGCGTATCAGAAAGCCAATCAATCCGCGCTCGCTCGCCAACAACTGGAGCGAGTGCTGAAGATCAATCCCAATTACCCCAACGCCGCAGATGTCCGCAAAGCACTATCGGAACTGCGCAGCTAGACGTTGGCCCCCAGGTATGCATTCAACGTCACCTCATCCAGCCAAACAGTGTACGGCTGTTGCTTGTAATTTCCGTCGATCTGAAAGGCCCGACTGATTTCTTCTGAATACCCCTTCGGCTCAGCCGTGTAACAGGTATCGATAGCATAGTTCTGGCCAGCGACACTTAGGCTGATGTAATGCACTTGGGTTGCCGACGCGCTCGAGGTCCACACCAAGTGGACACATGTTCTCGATGAAAGTGATTACAATCTACGTAGGTGGGAATCCAGTTTCCGTACAAGTCATCCCAAAGGTTCCATCTCCCTGTCGGGTTGCAGTCACATTCGCTTCCCCAAGTCCATCGCGTGTTGCTTGAACGAAAAAAGAGAGAGGGTTCTCCGCACCTCTCCTCGAGAGAAAAAAATTGAATTTCAAGAGAGAATCTAGAATCATCTCAGCCTCCTTCGTCCCGAGCTTTTGCTTGGACACCGAAAGAAATTCCGTACCCAGAGCATTTCGCTGTCAACGACGCGCCAGTTCTTGCCGAGGCGCTCGTCAACTGAAATAGCCGGTGACTTGCGCAGTACGTTCGACGGTTTGGTGGGGTAACCTCGCTTGTGGATGCAGCCTGGTTACAACTTCTGTAACGACGTCGGCCGTGTCAAGGTACTTGGGGGTTGTTTTTTCATGATTTCGAACACACTTTTCACGTCAGCGCACACGCACTGGTTCCCTTCGAGAGAGTAACGATCGATTCGTTTGCAGACCAGCTTCTAGTTGCAGTCTCTTACGGGGAAGTATTTGCGGGAAAGGAAAAAGAGCCGGATGCGCCAGCACCCGGCTCTTTCGACGCTACTTCTACTCTTACTGCGCGGTCTCGGTGAAGCTGACGAAAGCGCCTGCGGAGATAGAAGCGGTGATATGCACCGTCTGCGGCGTGGGCGGCAGCGTGTAGCTCACGGTCGCCTTGCCCGTCGAGTCCGTTGTCGCGGAGTTGACGGAGAACGAACCGCCCGCGCCGTTATCGCTGAACCTGACTGCCGCTCCCGGAACCAGGTTGTTGAATTGGTCCACCACCTTGACCGCGAGTGCTGTGGGCAAAACTGTGGAACGGTTCCCGGTCTGGTTGTTGCCGGAAACCACAGAAATTCCCGTTGCCGGTCCGGCCAGGACGGTGCCGGACATGCCTTGGTGCAGGCTGCCGGAAGTGATTTTGAAGGCTATCGTACCGCTCTTGGTCCCAGTGGTATAGAAGGTCTGGGCTTTACCGGTCGAATCGGTGACCACGGAGGCAGGGGAGAAGGTCCCGCCTTTGCCGCCGTCGCTGAAATTCATGGTTCCGCCAGGCACGCCATTGTTGTCGGTATCCTCCAGCTTGACCACGAGCGGCAGCGGAAAGGTCGTTTGCACGGGTTCAGTTTGTTTCCTTCCGCTAATAACCACGATCTTTGTGGCAGGCCCGGGCAGCGCGGTAACGGTGAAGATTGCCTTCGTTAAGGCTGGGCCGACCGCCGTCACGGAGTAAGTGCTTGCGGTTTTTGGCGTCGTGTAGCTGGTGCTGGCCTGCCCCGAGGCATCGGTCACGGCGGATGCGGGATTGAAGGTGCCGCCCTTGCCGCCGTCACTGAATGTGATGGTCACACCCGGAATTAGCTGTCCCGTATATGGGTTGGTGGCGACAACCGAGAGCGGCAAAGGCAAGGTTGTCAGCACTGTCGCCCGTTGACCGTTGCCGGAGGCTGGCACCAGATTCCCCAGCAGCCCCAGGACTTGGAGGCTGAGGTTCGTTCCGATGTAAACCCGTCCGTTCGCAATCGTTGCCGTGTTGAAGTGGGCGAGCGTGCCCATTTTCGAATGGTTATAAAGGGTGGGCTTGGTCACATCCGAGGCGTCGAACGCCGCGAAGCTGTTCCCATTGGCGACCCAGAGAATTCCATTGAAGTTGCCATTGGCGGAAATGGAGGGCGTATGTGGACAGCACATCGTGCTCGTATTCCGCCCGACCAGCGTAAGCTGGCCGTTGTTCAAGGAAAACTGAGAAACGCCCTGGTTCTGGCCGGTGAAGTAAACATTGCCGTTCCAGTAGGCTGCCGTGCTGAACATGCGA
This sequence comes from Acidobacteriota bacterium, assembly GCA_003225005.1. Classification (GTDB taxonomy): domain Bacteria; phylum Acidobacteriota; class Terriglobia; order Terriglobales; family Acidobacteriaceae; genus Sulfotelmatobacter. The sequence continues at coordinate 3,379 of QIAN01000294.1, forward strand.
CCAACACCAAGCTCCAGGAATTGGACGATCTGGCTATTATCCACGGGGTTGAAGTGTCCCATGTTGTCGCGGTCGAGTAGATAGATCGAGCCTTCTTTACCAGAGCCTACGATCAAATGCCGATGCGGGCCGGGCTGATCGGGCAATAGGGTGACGCCTGCTGAGCTCACATCCAAGTCTTGAGCGTTGAGCATCGCTTCGTTGTACGGAGTGAAGTAGTCTTGCAGTGCCAAACCGCCCGCTCCCCACCCGAGTCTAACGATGCTGGACCCGTAGTCATTGTTCCCCAAGTTCGCATCGTAAGGGCCGTTGGCGGTGGCGAAGAAAATGTTGCCATTGTCGTCAGTAGCCAGCCCACCTCCCGACTGCCAGATATTTCCGTGAGCGCTCTTTGTGTCCAGCGCGTCGTTAAAAACCCCGAGTTGCAAGAGCGTTGTAGCATCGTAGGCTACTACCCAGCCCCGAGTACCGCCGGCGTCGCATCCATTCGACCCGAAGGCCAGGTACACAGTTCCTTGCGAGAGCAACAGACCAGGCCGAGCCATCATGAACTTCGCCGCATCAGTTAGCATCAACGCGCCAGCCTTGCCGTTCACATTGGCGTTGACATCGATCGGTCCATCGAGTTTTTCCATGCCGGTGGCGATGTCCATAGCATGCAGACGGAAGTGGTAAGTGCCGTTTTCCTTGGTTTTGGCCAATATGTACATCGTGCTGGAAGCGGCGTCGATCACCGGAGTGCCCAAAATCCCCATTTCCGTGAAACCGGTGGTCGAGCCGCACCCCAACTCGACGACGGG
>QIAN01000293.1 GCA_003225005.1 Acidobacteriota bacterium
GGAGACGGTGCTGGGTGGGCCGTATCACATCACGGCGACGCTCGCACCGGCGGCGATGCTGACGAACTACACGATCACGAACACGGGCGCGAGCTTCACGATCAATGCGCGGCCGGCGACGTGGACGACGAACGCGAACAGCAAGACCTATGGCTCCAGCGATCTCAATCCGCTGACCACGGGCAGCGGGGACTTCCTGGTGGCGGACGGGGTGACGGCGACGTATAGCCGTGCGGCGGGGGAGACGGTGCAGGGTGGGCCGTATCACATCACGGCAACGCTCGCACCGGCGGCGGTGCTGACGAACTACGCGATCACGAACACGGGTGCGAGCTTCACGATCAATGCGCGGCCGGCGACGTGGACGACGAACGCGAACAGCAAGACCTACGGCACCAGCGATGGCAATCCGCTGACCACGGGCAGCGGCGACTTCCTGGCGGCGGACGGGGTGACGGCGACGTATAGCCGTGCGGCGGGGGAGACGGTGCTGGGTGGGCCGTATCACATCACGGCGACGCTCGCACCGGCGGCGATGCTGACGAACTACACGATCACGAACACGGGCGCGAGCTTCACGATCAATGCGCGGCCGGCGACGTGGACGACGAACGCGAACAGCAAGACCTATGGCTCCAGCGATCTCAATCCGGCAACGTATTCCGGATTCGTGTTGGGACAGGGTCCCAGTTCGCTCTCCGGAACTCTGAGCTGCACGACCACGGCGACGACGAATAGCCCGGTCGGCAGTTACACGATTAACTGCTCGGGACAAACCTCAACCAACTACACTATCACCTACGTGTCGAGCACGTTAACCATCACTTACGTGACCAGCGGCATGTGCGCGGGTGACGTCGGCCACCAGATTCGGCAGCCGATCAATGCAGACGGGTCGAGTGTCTGGAAACAGGGTTCGACTGCACCTGCGAAATTCGCGGTTTGCGATGCGAATGGCGTCTCAATCGGAACGGCTGCGGTCGTCACTAGTTTTAGTCTGGTCGCGATCATTCACGGGACCATGACCACTGTCGATGAAGCGCCTGCCTCCACCACCCCGGATACGGCGTTCCGTTGGGATCCGACTGGGCAGCAGTGGATATTCAACATCAGCACGAAGTCCGCTCCGGTAAACGTGGCGAACCAGACCTACATGTTCCAGATTTTGCTGAATGATGGCAGCACAATCAACTTCCAGTTCGGGCTGAAATAGCGAACCTGCTGTCTCCGGCTTGTCAGGGCGAGGAGTAATCCTCGCCCTTTTTTATGTGTGCCAAGCATGTTCAACAGCTAGGAGGTGAGAGCCCTTTACCCAGTCTGATGGAGACGAAGGGTTAGTGAAGCGCAAGGGTGAAATAACACCCGCCGCGAGGCGGGGCCTGAAAGAAGCGTGGAACAAAGACGCGAGCCGATGAACAAGAACCGGATATGAGGCCTACGGTGGCGGGCGAGCGGGCATATGACTGCAAAGCCCATATCCATCAAGCCCACTGGTGGTAAATCCGGCGGTTGTGCGTCGAAAGCGGTTGAACTTACCTTGGGAGATCTGCGCCCACAAAATCGAGCACAAAGCCGTGCGGCTTGACCATCTCCGCTGACTCATTTTCATAGGGACGGTTAACGCGCGCGATGGCCTGGAGCAAAGTATGGTCGCGCATTGGCTTGTCCAGATACATGGCATACAGGATCGGCGCATCGAAGCCGGTCAGCAGTTTCTCGGTGACGATGAGGATTTTCGGAAAATCACCGCCCTTGATGAAATTCTTGCGGATCTGTTTTTCCTTTTTCTCGTCGATATGCCACTTCTTGAGGTCAGGGGGGTCGTTGTTGTTGCCGGTGAAGACGATTTCCGAATATTCCGGCGGCAGGATGGCGTCGAGCGCCTCTTTATAAAAGGTGCAGGCCTCGCGGTCCACGGCGACGAGGAACGCCTTGTAGCCCAAGGGCTCAACGTTCTGCCGGTAGTGGTCCGCGACATATTTTGCGACTTCGGTCACCCGTTTCTTGCCCTTGAGGAAGTTCTTGAGGTTCACGGCCCGTTCGAGAATCTTGTTCAGTTCCTCGATGTCGGCAATGCCTTCCGTCTCGGCAAGGGCGAAAAACTCCTTCTCCATGATGTCGTAGTTGGCCGAAGGCCGAGATTTCGTTTCAAATCATTTATGACATCAACCACTTGCCGAGAAAACAAAGCCCGCACGGAGGTGCCTAAGGAATGCTGCGAGAATGGCTGCCTCGGCGCATTCGATGACGACCGCAGGGACACGTTTATGACACGGTCCCCAGTGCTTGTTCGGTTCTACCGTTCGACCACTGAAACTGGCATGAAAACAAAACCCAGCTCACAAATCGAAACCCGTTATCAACGAGTGATATTTTGCAAACAGTAGGCCAAATCCCTGGGTCCGCCGGGTGTTATCCTGCTTCGGTTATGGAAGCCAAAGGTGTGACTCCGATATTGAACGTGTCCGACATCGCCAGCACGGTCGCGTGGTTTGAGAAGTGGGGGTGGAAGAAATTATGGGACTGGGGAACGCCCCCGACGTTTGGCGCGGTTGGATCGGGCAAGGAAGCTTGCATCTTTCGTTGCCAGGGGGCGCAGGGAGGCCGCGGACGCGGCGTGAGGCGACAAGGGCGTCTGGATGTCGGTCTGGGTGGACGATGTGGACGAGATGCACAAGCAGTGCGTCGCCGCCGGGCTGGAGGTCACATTTCCGCCTACCGATATGCCGTGGAACGTTTGCGAGATGCACCTTCGCCATCCGGATGGCCACGTGTTCCGGGTCGGCCGGGGATTCGAGCCCAAAAAGTAGAAACCCAAAACTTCGTATGTCCCCCGGATCGCTACCCCGCCGTCTACCTTGGTCGACCGAAGAACAAGACGTAGCCGTCAGGGTCGCAAATCTCGAACCCGCGAAGACCATCGTGGGTATCCTTGAGCGGCACGCTGAATGCGGCTCCATGATCGGCAAATTCGACGGCGAGCGCATCCGGGTCTGGTGCATAGACGTAGGCATCCCACCTCATGGAGGGATTACGCTTTGGGTTCGGCAGCGGCGACGTGTCTTTATCGGACTTGACGAAGATCTGCGCTCCGTCGCGGCCGACAATGGCGAAAAAAGGGTCTCGATCCGGCTGCTGGAATCTTGTCTCAAAGCCAAGCTTGTCGCGGTAAAAAGCGATGGTTTGATCGACTTTGCTGACGATGAAGAACGGTGAAATCGCCTGCGTCGTTGGTCGTGTCATAAGCGTGGACCTCTTGGACGATAGGATCGTCGGCATTTTATGCCAAGACACGATGGATAACTGTCGACCAGGCCAATTACACTCATGACCGGGAACTTTCCAAAAACCTCCCCACAAGCACTTTCTCAACTGATTGATTCGTCAGCAACGCCGATGGCAGATCCGAGCCTTCCACAAAGACTTGGTTCTGGAAAAAAGTTACTGTGACGAAAACGGTCTGATGTTTGGGAGCACGCGCTTGTTGATTCTACCAAAGATTTTGAAAGTCGAATCCATCGCGAAACATGACAAGCTAGTCGCCGAAGAAGCCAAGGTCCTGAGGAAGGCGAGAATCCGAGGTCTAGGTGGATCTGAGTTCTCAATCTTTTTTGGAGAAGTGGAAAGAGGCATTGCATCTGATAGCGATAAAGAATTTCGCAGCAGATGATTGCTGTTCCACGCGCACAACCTTGCCTTTACCTATCAGCCGAAACTGCGGTGCAGTCGCTGGTTGGATTACCACGACTAACCCCAGGGTGGTGCCTTCCGGCATCCGAGATGTAGACGACAGCAAAATGCCATCCCAACTTACGTTCTCACTTTCGACCGACATTTCACGGGAATCTCCGTTGCTGACCCTCACGGACACGGGCACCCGCACGGTGTAGCGTGGATGCTCCCGACGTTCTTGCTGAGGCATAGTGATCTTTTGTACTGGGGCTGCTGAATTTCCGTTTTTTCCTTTGTCAGCGCTCCGTTCTATGCCTAGCGATTTGGAAGCCCCCCTACGGACTCAACCAGCCAATCGCTTAGGTTTCGGTATGCGCCCGCTCTTCGGGGGGAATCGCTCCTCCCTCATCTCTGCCGAAGCCGTGACCTTCCCTTGGGAGAACTGTCGTTTACTATAGAAGTAAAAAATGAGTTCGACCCGACTAGAGATACCCAGCTTCGCAAAAATCTGCAGTAGGTGCCTTTTGACCGTGACAGCCCGACGCTTGAGTTTTCGTGCAATCTCACGGTCCGTGAGGCCGTTAGCCACCAAGCGAACAACCTCCTCCTCCCGCTGGGAAAGCAAAACTATTCGCGAGGCGGAGGCTACACTCAATCCGGGCGGCTGGATTCCCTTCATGTGGCGCCTGCAGTTTCTATGGTTCTTGCAGTAGACTTCTGAGCAATTTTTGTTCAAAAGTCAACAAAAATTTGGGAGCTTTATTTTGCTTATTTTCAGTGTAATAGAGCCTATCAACAGGTATGCGCCACGAAGTTGGTGCATAGAAGCGCCAAGAGCAGTCAACAAGGTCCTTTTGTGTAACATGCTCGCCGTAGATCTCGGACCAACGATGTGGAAATCTAAGTAGAAACCAAGCGGGACTGGGGAGTTGAAATGGCTCAAACCTCAAGCGTCGCGACAAAACAATGTCCTTTCGGGCCGGCTGAGCTTTCTCAAGCTAGCGGCCTGCATTGAATAAGAGTTGGCCACGCCAAAAACTGCCAGTACGGCTCTTCCGCCACACATTCCAGAACCAAGTCTTTCTGGAAGGCACGGAAACGTGGGCTTCGAG
>QIAN01000035.1 GCA_003225005.1 Acidobacteriota bacterium
AGCCACGCTCCATGTCGTGCAAGGCAGCCAAACCGGCTGCAACAGCCTCCGACCGCCGGAGGTCACAAGCCCAACCTCCCCGCTTCGCGTTCGCGTCACGAGTCTCGATGCATGGTTACAGCGGAACAGCATCGGCAGTGTTGATTTCATCAAGCTCGACGTTGAAGGCGCAGAACTAGAAGCCCTGATGGGCGCCGAAAGATTGCTTGATAATCGACCTCGCCCCGTCATCCTTGCCGAGGTCCAAGACGTTCGCACAGCGCCGTGGGGCTATCGCGCCAAAGAGATCCTCAACTATCTTTCTGCCAAAGGATACACATGGCTACGTTTGCCGTCTGGCAATGCAATGGCTGATTTGGACCTGAGTTCGAACGACTTTGATGGGAATTTCGTTGCTTGCCCCCGGGAATACCTTGCGACATTGCGGGGCATGACGAATCTGGCTCCTTCGGAAGGCGAGCGAGGGGCTGCGGTCTAGCGAGATGTGTTCGCGACCACAGAACAGGTGCGCGTTGGGGACGAACGATTCCGAGGCGACAAATACGGCATTTCGCGATATCACACTTCGATATTAGGATGGATGTGCGTTCTCGCAAACATTGCCTTATTAGCTCTCAACCACGCCGAGCGATGTCTTCACGATCGCGGCGGTACCTATTCCCGAGACCTGATAGAGTAGCGCTGAACGGGTTTTGCAGCGTGGGCGTGCTGCGCAGTTCGGCTGCAGTACATAGCCGAGGATTAAGCCAGCTTTGGGTGCCTTCTTGGAAGTTAATCCTTCCCCATGGGGTGGTATCCGCGGTGTTGCCCGCAAAAATAAAGTGGGGTCTCCAAGCAAGTGACCGGAACAACTTGAGGATGTTGGTGTGCAAGTCGTCGCTATGCGTTTCCACGTGGACGCGTTTAACTTTTTGCTGGACCAGCGCGGTGGCTGCCGCCAAGATATCGGGTTCCGCTCCTTGTACGTCTATATCGATGAGGTCGACGAAATCAAGAGGCAGCAATAGCGTCCGCAGACTGACTGCGTCAATCTGGGTATTTCCACCGACGGACTGGCTGTAGGAACTCGAGGCATCTCCGATATGGAAACCGACTTTGCCGTCCACGGCAGTCACGGCGGCGGGGATTAGTTAGTTAGGCGGCAATCGTCGAGCTTGAGCCCATTATCTTGTAGATTTTGTAGCATCCAGTCGAAATGAGTTGGCTCTGCTTCAACGGCGACGAGGGTATACTCAAGATTGCGTTGTTGGGCAGCGGCGGCGGCTCTGGCTGTCCACCTACCGAATCCCGCGCCCAGTTCCAGCATGGTAAAGCGGTTTGTAGCACCAGCGACAGCTTCGAGGAGGTCGATCCATTCGAAATACTCATCGTCAAAAGGTGGATATTCGGGCGCTATGTGCCGGTCATGGAGTCGCGGGGGCCACAGCATAAAGAAAGAAGTGCGATAGCGACTACCAAGGAAATCTGCTTCAAAGCCAGCGGGGACAAGACCTGTCCAGTGGCGGAAGTCCAAAAAGACTTTGTGGTGTTTGCGTTCGGCCTGCACGACGCCCCAATTATCGGATGAATCGTGGAAAGCCAGCAAGTCTCGGGCGCCAGAGAATACTGAATTGAAAGCGTGGGATGGGGCCACTGAGAAGAGGATCCTTTCGGCTACAATCATCCTCACGCTCGAGTATGCCGAGGGGCCAAATGCATCGGGGAAGGCGATACTCATCGTTGACGTGGAGCTGAGCTCAGCGACATGCCTCCTCTTTGTGATGTCTAGGGTGTAATGCATGGCGACAGAGCCACTTGTGGGGGCTGAGAGCGCACCCGCAAAAACCAACGCAGCGGTGTGGCCGCGGATTTCGCTGGTGACGCCGGTGTGGAATTCAGGGAAGTACATCGAGCAGACGATACGGTCGGTGCTGGCACAGGGATATCCGAATCTCGAATACTTCATCGTGGATGGCGAATCTAGGGACGGCACGGTGGACATCATCCGGAAGAATGAATCGCAGATCTCCGGGTGGATCAGCGAGCCGGACAAGGGTATGTATGACGCCCTAAACAAGGGATTCGCCCGCACCTCTGGCGAAATCATGGGCTGGATTAGCGCCACAGACATGCTCCATACAGGCGCTCTCTTGGCCGTAGGCGGCATCTTCCGTGATCTCAAAAATGTGGAATGGATCACTGGACGTCCCACTTTGTTCAACGAAGACGGCATGAACATCCGCCTAGGCGACCTGATGCACTGGTCGCGGTCTCGTTTCCTCGCCGGCGCAAACCGTTACATTCAGCAGGAGTCTACTTTCTGGCGCCGTAGCTTGTGGGAGAAAGCCGGCTCCCGCACGGAATCTTCGTGCCGCTACGGCGCCGATTTCGAATTGTGGATCCGCTTTTTCCGCTACGCACATCTTTATCCTGTTGACGCCCTCATCGGTGGTTTTCGTGTCCATGGCGATTCGCTAGGCCTCACAAATCTCGCAGAATGCCACCACGCTCACGATCGATTTATCGAAGAGGATCTTAAGACAGCACCCTGGGGTAAGTCACTGAAGCTATTTCGCCGTGTCAGCAAGGCCCTGCAAGGGATCCCCAAGGTCCGCGGATTGTGGCAACGGCTCGTGATCAATAGCCTTTACCGTATGCCCGGTCCAGATTGGGCCCCGGTGCTTAAGTACGAAGATGGTGGGTGGAAAGTTAGGCGTTAGACTCAAGCTCCAGCGGCGGAAGAATGAAGTTCCTCCTTTTAATGATTTCGCTGGCGTTTGTCCAGACTGTCGGGAACGCGGCCATGCCCAGAAGAATGGGCTGGGGCTCCGCGTCCTATCTGTTGGATTGTCAGAGATTCGCTTGTCAAAATAGATTTGATGCAGGATGGTCGTCGGACGAAGTGGAGCAAGGCTTGATTGGAGCCCTCGAATCGAGTTGATTATAACTTCGAGATCCGGCACGAAACGCCATCGTTCAAAAACTAGAATGGATCACCAAGCTTCTGAACTCTCATCGTTTGAATCCCTTCCTCTCTCCAATCTCGGCATTACGGAACGCCGCTAACCCAAGCGCGCTTCAAGCAGAGGGCGGGTGAACAAGCTCGACCGATACCGCGTCGAAGAGGCGCGCAAGCGCGATCAAATCTGCTATATTTCCAACTTGCAGAAATTTAGCAAGTACTATGCCAATTGGCGAATCACGCGGGGCCTGGACGTCACTCTGGAAGAGATTAGGACTCCGGAGCCCGCCCAGCACAGGGCAGTTCTCATCTGATAAGTGCTGCTGGAAAGGCCTTATGGGATTTGCGGAAGTTCAAATCGATCAGGTGAAGGATTACTGGGACCGGCGTCCGTGCAATATTCGGCATTCGACTCAGCCCGTCGGCACTAAGCAGTATTTCGACGAGGTCGAGGCGCGGAAGTACTTTGTGGAACCCCACATCCCAACTTTCGCTGAATTCCCGCGCTGGAGCGAAAAAAAAGTCCTCGAAGTGGGGTGCGGGATTGGTACGGACACCGTCAATTTTGCGCGACACGGTGCCTTGGTGACCTCCGTCGATCTTTCCGTAAGATCGCTTGAGATTGCACGCCAGCGTGTGGGTGTTTATGGCCTGGAAAAGCAAGTGCGATTCTATTCTGCAAATGCAGAAGAATTGAGCTGCTATGTTCCCGTTGAGCCATACGACTTAATCTACTCTTTCGGTGTAATTCACCACACGCCGCATCCGGAATCGGTGCTGCGGGAGTTGCGTCAATATACGAGACCCGGCACGACCTTGAAAATCATGGTGTATCACCGAATGTCCTGGAAAGTGCTTTGGATTGTCATGACTGAGGGCAAAGGCAAGTTCTGGAGCTTGCCTGACCTAGTAGCGAAGAATTCGGAAGCACAGACGGGTTGTCCGGTCACCTATGCCTATTCGCGTCGCGAAGGCCGCGACCTACTTGAGCGCCATGGGTTTCGCGTTCGAGACAGTAAGGTCGATCACATTTTTGCATATCGAATCCCGGATTATGTGCAATACCGGTATGTGAAAGAATCTTATTTCCGTTGGATGCCGTCAGAGGTTTTTCGCGCATTGGAAAGGTGTTTCGGCTGGCATCTGTGCCTAACGGCGGAGGCGTAGCGGCGGTAGTGAACTAGAGGAAATAAAATTCTGGCGGGTGCGGCACACCGCCGGACGCGGCAGAGAAAGAAGCTCAGGAGGACCATGGTGACGTCCGTATCAGTGATCGGTCTGGGAAAATTGGGAGCGCCGATGGCTGCGTGCTTTGCGGCGCGGGGCTTCCGAGTTGAAGCAGTGGACCTAAATCCGAAGAAGGTCGAAGCGATTAACTGCGGGGTCGCTCCGGTGCGTGAGCCGGGGCTCGAAGAGCTGATCCAGGGAGCCGGAGAATTGTTGCGGGCTAGCCAGATTACGGCGGAGGCGGTGCACGGTTCGGAAGCGACATTTGTGGTTGTGAGCACGCCGAGCGAAGAGGGTGGGGGGTTCTCGCTGCAGTACGTGTTGCCGGCGTGCGAGGCGATCGGGCGCGCGCTGGCGATGAAGAAGACGTTTCACCTGGTGGTGCTGACCAGCACTGTGATGCCGGGATCGACCGCAGGCCCCGTGATGGCCGCGCTAGAGCGAGCTAGCGGAAGGCGTTGTGGGCAAGATTTCGGCTTGTGTTACAGCCCGGAGTTCATCGCTCTCGGCACCGTGATCCGCGATTTCTATTATCCTGATTTTCTGCTCATCGGGGAATCGGACGCGCGCTCTGGCGAGATCCTGGCAGACATCTACAAAAACGTCTGCAAGAATTCTCCCGCCATTGCACGGATGAACTTCGTCAATGCGGAGATCACTAAGCTCGCCGTGAATACTTATATCACTACTAAAATCAGCTATGCCAACATGCTTGCGCGCCTCTGCGAGAAGCTGCCAGAAGCGGACGTGAATGTCGTTACTGATGCCCTCGGGCTCGATACCCGCATCGGCCCCAAATATCTGAAGGGCGCAGTGAGCTACGGCGGGCCCTGCTTTCCCCGAGATAATCGCGCTCTGGCCGCGCTTGCAGCTCGGGTCGGCGCCTCTTCCGGCCTCGCCGAGGCTACCGATTTCTTTAACCGCGCGCAAATCAAATCCCTCGCGGAAATCGTGAGGAGTCATTATTCGGGACAGGATTCAATTGGGATTCTCGGCCTGACGTACAAACCCAACACTGACGTTGTAGAAGAAGCCTTCGGATTCTTGCTGGCTCAGGAGCTCTCTTCCTCGAATCTTCCCGTCATTGTGTACGATCCATCGGCCGCCGCTCCCGTTCTAGGTAAATGCAGCACCCTGCGCTTCGCGCGGTCAGCGCAGGAGTGCATCGAAGAGTCGGGCGTTGTGGTGCTGGCGACTCCATGGCAGGAATTCCGGGAAGTTCCAACCGAGCATTGGGTGCACAAAGGCCAGCCCCGCGCGATACCTCGTGTAATAATTGACTGCTGGTGTTCACTCGACCATCTGAAAAGTGTGGACGGCGTGCGCTACGTTCGTCTCGGGTTCGGAGGCGCGGCCGAGCGGCACGTGGAAGCCACGTCGAACGCGCGGTAGGAGCAGGAATGCTGACGATTTTTTCCACGCCGAAGCCGTTCAAGGGACACATCGGAATCATCCAGCGAAACGCCATCACAAGTTGGACGCTGATTAAGCCGCGACCCGAAATCATCCTCTTCGGCAGTGACGCGGGCACAGCCGAGGTCGCGCGAGAGCTTGGCGTGCGACACGAGTCTGAAATTGCCACGAACCAATACGGCACGCCGCTGCTGAACGATCTCTTCCTCAGAGCCGAGACCTACAGTCAATCGCAAACCATGTGTTACGTCAACACGGATATTCTGCTTTTCAGCAGGTTCAAGCGTGGCGTCGATCAAGTCTCAAATCAGCTCCGTAAATTCTTGGTCGTTTCCCAGCGCATCAATATCGACGTCACCGAGCAGATCACTTTTGAAGATGGCTGGGAAACTCGGCTGGGGGAACAAGCCCGGAACCGCGGCACGTCCGGCCAGCACACGGCCATCGATGTTTTTGCGTTTCCGCGAGGGACCTACTCCCAGATTCCGGACTTCGGGATTGGCCGCCTTTGGTTTGATCAATGGCTGATCAAAGCGGCGCGGGAAAAGGGAATTCCCGTAGTGGACCTTTCGCCAGTCGCACCTGTGCTGCATCAAAATCATGATTACGGTCATGTGTCGGGCGGAGCCGACTGGATCTGGAAAGGAGAGGAAGCAAAACACAATCTGCTGCTCTACGGCGGCGTTGAGCACGCCTGCACGCTTCTGGATGTTACACACGAGCTCCGGGATACCGGAAACCTCAAGCGAGTCCCGTTTCGAAGGCTTCGGTTTAATCTATGGAAGTGGACTATTCATAATACATTCCCTCTTCGTCGTCGGCTCGGTCTTCGCCGGAAGGCGGACTTGCCTGCCCAACCAAGAACCGGTCGGATCGGTTGACGGAAGCCGATGCTGAGCATTTTTGCCATTCCAAAAACTTTCGCGGTCACACTGCCACGATGCACCGGAATGCCATCACAAGCTGCACGATGCTGCACTCGCTGCCGGAAATTCTCCTATTCGGTAATGAGTCCGGAACGGAAGAGATCTGCCGCGAGCTGGGCTTCAGCACATCCCGGAAGTGAGTTGCCCTGCCGCCCGCAGCAGCCCCGTCTCTTTCTCCGAAATCGTCCACAATCAATTCTTCGTCGTGTCTCGTCAGCTTTCCGCCGATCGCAAGCGCTACCTCTTCAAGCGCAAAGCCCTCATGCAGCAGATTGAAGACCGCCCACCGAGATGCGAAGAGCGTTCCTCCGACGCGTCTACCAAAAGCGAGCCCTGGTGGAAACATTATTCTCTTTGGTGAAGGGCAAGCTGTGGGCTCGCGCGGCCGGACGAACGATCGAGATGCTAGGCCTTGCTGCGCGGCTTGGCCTACAGGATTTATCGAGTCTAGCCATCGCTGGACTTAGTTGAGAATGTCAATAGAGCCCAATGTCTTCAAGGAAAGAAACAGGAGCGATCATTTGAACAAATACTTACCTAGAGAATTCTGGACACGACTGGCGAAGGATTTTGGTGAAAGTGACTTAACGGGTTTTGCCGCTGTCTTGCACCCCGGAACTCCCGGTTGGTTCAACAAAGCAATTGATCGATTGCAGAGCAGAACATGGAGTCAGACGCTGAATTACTGTTCTCTCTCGCAGGGCGCACGTGTACTTGACGTGGGTTGCGGAACCGGGAGGTGGGTCCGTCGGCTGGAGGAACACGGGCTGTCCGTCGTAGGAATAGACCAATCATCCGAAATGCTATCCCTCGCACGAAAAAGAGGAACGCTCTCCCCCATGGTCTCCTGCGAAGCACAAAATTTGCCATTTCGCGACGAATCGTTTGAGTGTGCCTCTGCAGTTACTGTTATTCAGCACATTCCGCCCCAAGACCAGGTCCGTGCGCTTTCGGAGATGGTTAGAGTTCTGAGGCCAGGGGGATACCTGTTTCTTATCGAACTAATTCGCGGGCATGGGTTGCACGTGTTTTCACGACTCCCGGACGATTGGATAGGGCAGGTATCTACGCTCGGAGTCAGCCTAGTTTTTTGGAGCGGTCACGAGTACTTTCTATTTGACAGGGGTTTCGTGTACTCGGTGCAAAAGCTTCGCGCTCTGGCGGGGTACCCCGCCTCCGAAGACTCGTCACCCCACTCCGGTCCCGCTGGAGGAGATCATGAATTGCCTGATTTGGCCCGACGCGTGTACTGGACGCTTCGAAGAATCGCTGTGGCCTTGTCGGTTTGGACAGAACCCCTTTTTGAGAAAGTCTGTCCTAGTACCGTCGCAACCCACGGGGTCTTTCTTTTTCGGAAGCAACAAACTCTTGATTAAGATCCCCTTGGAAGTGGCTGCACGACCACCCCTGAGCCGTAGGCAGAGATTCCACCGGCTTGCGATCCGGTGCTTTTAATCTGCACTATATGTGAGCAGGGCTTTCGACTTTCCATGGTAAAACATGACTGAACCTCGATACCGGACTCTCATAATTTGTTCACATCCTGTTCAGTACATGTCCCCTCTGCTTGGGCGGATGGCACAACACCCCCAGATCGATCTGCATGTCGCCTACTGTTGCTCGCGAGGAGCTCACTCCGGTTACGACCCCGATTTTGCAACAGCCATTGAATGGGATGTTCCTCTTCTGGATGGCTACAGTTGGGTGGAGATTCCTAACATTGGTACGGGCGCCGAATCATTTCTCGGCCTTTGCAATCCCGGCCTCTGGCGACTCATTCGGCGGGGCAACTTTGACGCAGTGTTCTGCCACACCGGCTACCTAAAGGCCTCCTTCTGGATCGCTTTTGTGGCCTCAAAGCTCTCAAAGACTGCATTTCTGTTCGGTACGGACACAACAACCCTTGCGCCACGCGACTCTCGCCGGTGGAAAGTCGCTGTTAAGAAAATCCTCTGGCCGCGCCTCTTTCGCTTGGCAGACCAGGTCATCGTCCCTTCTTCGGCTGGTGTAGCTCTCATGCGCTCCCTTGGAATTCCGCCGGAGCGGATTACGTTGACTCCGTTTGTGGTCGACAACGATTGGTGGACCGAAAAATCCAAGCTTGTTGATCGCGACGCCGTTCGCTCCGATTGGGGTGTCACGCCCGGTCAGCAAGTCATACTTTTCTGCGCTAAGCTCCAGCCCTGGAAGCGGCCAGTGGATCTCCTTCGAGCCTTTTCGACTTTAAATCTTTCTAACGCGATTCTTGTTTTTGCCGGCGAAGGTCCGCTTCGCGCGCAACTCGAAGCCGAAGCGAAAAAACTGGGAGTCGCTTCGCGTGTGCGCTTTCTTGGCTTTGTCAATCAGTCCCAGCTTCCGGCGGTCTACACCTCCGCGGATCTTTTTGTCATTCCGTCCGGCTACGATCCCTGTCCCGTCGTTGTCTGCGAAGCAATGCTGTGTGGATTGCCTGTCATTCTCAGTGACCAGATTCGCGGGCGCTTCGACCTCGTCCGGCCCGGTGAAACCGGCGATATCTTCCCTTGTGGCGACATCAATGCCCTTGCTGCAGCCATTCAAAAACTGTTACCCGGTGCCGTCACCCTTGCGGAAATGAAGTTGAACGCTCTCCACCGCATGGTCACATGGTCACCCCGAGAAAATGTCGGTGCAACGGTTGAGGCCATTCGAATCGCGAAGTTCGTCAAGGCGGGCAAGAGATAATTTAGAATGGTCGTCTCGCCACCACGGTCCTTATATCTCCCGTGAATCCTGGAAAGAGCGCTTCCGATCCAACGGAATTGGCCCGGCGCGGGTCAAGACTCCCTTCGCTGGATGCAGTCTTGGTGTGCCCGGGAGAATATCAGCGGAATCTTGGAAGCCATCGAGCGACCTCTCTCACGAACCAGAGCAAGGAGAGCCGTTCCTTAAGATTCGGAACAGCCTTGCTTTTTTTAGGGCCCACACATTGTTCTCGAATGCTAAGATCAATCCACCATGGCCAAGGCAGATTCATCTGAGATCACAAATGTTCCCCCCCAAAGAGAGTGCGCCAACTTCCCCGAGCTTGCCCATGAAAATCGGCGCGTTGAGAGATTCACACAATAGCGGCCGTAATCTGCT
>QIAN01000295.1 GCA_003225005.1 Acidobacteriota bacterium
ATTTGCCGAGAAGCACAAGATCAAGTTCATCCTCAACGGCGGGAATATTTCAACGGAGTGCGTGCGGAATCCGCTGGACTATTTTTACTATGGAACGGACATGTGGCAGATCCGGGACATTCATGGGCGATACGGGCAAATGCAACTGGTCAATTTTCCGTTTTCCGGGATCCTGAGGCACAAGGTTTACTTGAGGTATTTCAAGGGAGTCCAGGTGGTGAAGCCCCTGGATTATATACCGTACATAAAAAGGGATGCGATGCGGCTGATGAGCGAGAAGTTCGGATGGCAGATCTACGCGCGGAAACACTTTGAATCGCGATTTACGAAGTTCTATGAGGGATACTGGCTGCCGGTGAAATTCGGGTTCGATACCCGAAGGGTACAGTATTCGAGCATGATCCTGACGGGCCAAATGACGCGGGAAGAGGCGCTGACGGACCTCGCGCAGTTGCCTTATGACGAAAAAACCATCGCTCAGGATTTTGAATACATTTCGACGAAGCTGGGAATATCCGTCGCCGAACTGCAGGGGTACTTGGAGGCGCCGACGAAGTCGTATAAGGACTACAAGAATCAACTATATCTGTTCTCGCTGGGCGCGCGGGTGATGCAGCTAATGGGGCTGGAAGAAAGAGCAGTGAAACGGTGATTTCGATCGTCGATTACGGCGTGGGCAATATTCAGGCGATTGCGAACATCTATAAGCGTCTGAATATTCCGGTGCGGAGGGCGCGTACGGCAGAGGAGCTGGCCGAGGCGGAACGAGTGATCCTGCCGGGAGTCGGTTCGTTTGACTGGGCGATGGGGCGGTTGAATAAGTCTGGGATGCGGGCGGCGCTGGACGATGTGGTGCTGTCGAAGGGCAGGCTCCTGCTGGGGATTTGCGTTGGGATGCAGATGATTGCTAGGCGAAGCGACGAGGGCTCGTTGGAAGGACTGGGATGGATTGACGCCGAAGTCAGGAAATTCGACGCAGCGGCACCATCGCAGCGCGCGCACTTGCCGCATATGGGATGGAACGACGTCGAACCGCGATGCCCGGGGTGCTTGTTCAAGGATATCGGAGCGACGGGCAGGTTTTACTTTTTGCATTCGTACTATTTCGCGCCGAAAGAGCAGAGCACGATTCTGGGAGTTACGGACTACGGCGGTTCGTTTGCGTCGTGCGTGCACTCCGGGAATATTTATGGTGTGCAGTTTCACCCGGAAAAAAGCCATCAATGGGGCATCCAGCTGCTGAAGAATTTTGCCGAGATGTAGACATGTTGCGCCCGCGAATTACACCTTGTCTGTTGGTTAAGAATGGCGGCCTGGTCAAGACCGTCAAGTTCGGCAACCCGAAGTACGTGGGCGATCCGATCAACGCGGTAAAGATTTTTAACGAGAAGGAAGTTGATGAAATTATTGTGGTGGACATCGATGCGTCCGTGCAGCGGAAGGAGCCCGACTACGCGCTCATCAAGAATCTGGCGGCGGAATGCCGGATGCCGCTGTGCTACGGCGGGGGCGTCAAAACCGTCGACCAAGTCGAAGAAATCATCAGCCTAGGTGTGGAGAAGGTCGCGATTAGTTCGGCAGCGATCGGCAATCCGGAGCTCATCGCGAAGGCCGCTGAGGTCGTGGGCAACCAGAGCATTGTGGTGGTTATGGATGTGAAGAAGGTCGAAGCCAGCGAGCCTTATGAGATCTTTGTGCATAACAGTACAAAGGGCACGGGCCTCAACCCGGTCGAATTTGCCAAGACAGCAGAGCAGTTGGGCGCGGGCGAACTGGTCATCAATTCGATCGACTGCGACGGGATGATGAAAGGGTACGATCTTCAACTCGCCAGGAAAGTACGCGATGCCAGCAACCTTCCAATCACTGTTTTGGGCGGCGCTGGATCGCTCAAGGATATTGCAGCGCTGATTGAATTGTTTGGAACAATTGGGGCGGCCGCCGGAAGCCTGTTTGTGTTCAAGGGAGCCTTTCGAGCAGTTCTGATCAATTATCCTAATCGGTCGGAGAAGGATGCCTTAGTGCCCCGCTTCCGTCAGGCTGTAGTCTAATGCAAGTCCGCACGGTGTCTCCTTTTGAGGTTCAATGCAACAAGTACTTCTGAACATAGGCACGGGCGCAACGACGCTGATTGATGCTCCGGTGCCCGCGCGGCAGCGCGGTCATGTGCTGATCCGAACGCGGCGCACGCTGATCTCCGCGGGCACCGAGCGCATGCTGATCGACTTCGGTCGCGCTTCGATGCTGGACAGGGTGCGGGAGCAGCCCGAGAAAGTAAAGATGCTGTTCGACAAGGTGCGCACCGACGGTCTAATGGCCGCGATCGACGCGGTGCGCAGCAAGCTGGACCAGCCCCTGGCGCTGGGCTACTGCAATGTGGGCACGGTGATCGAGGCGGGCGAAGGAGTTACCGAGTTTCGACCGGGCGATCGGGTAGTTTCCAATGGCAGCCATGCCGGAGTTGTGAGCGTGCCGAAAAATCTGTGCGTGCGGATCCCTGACAACGTCGAAGACGAATCGGCCGTGTTCACGGTGCTGGGTGCGATCGGCCTCCAAGGCCTGCGCTTGGCGCAGCCGACGCTTGGGGAAACTGTGGCCGTAACGGGCCTGAGGCTCATCGGGCTGATGACTGTGCAAATGTTGCGCGCTCAGGGTTGCCGCGTGATGGGCATCGACTATGATCCGCAGCGGCTTGAGACGGCGCGGCAGTTCGGCGCATATGCCGTGGATCCGTCTGCAAGCGACGATCTCGTGATGCGAGCCGTGGATTTTTCCCGCGGGCGGGGTGTGGACGCCGTCATCATCACGGCATCAACGGAAAGTTCAGAGCCGGTTTCGCAGGCCGCCACGATGTGCAGGAGGCGCGGCAGAATCGTGCTGGTGGGGGTTGCCGGACTCAAACTCTCTCGACAAGATTTTTACGAAAAGGAAATTACATACCAGGTGTCATGTTCGTATGGTCCGGGCCGTTACGACGCGTCTTATGAGCAGAACGGCCAAGACTATCCGGTCGGGTTCGTGCGCTGGACCGAGCAGCGCAACTTTGAGGCAGTTCTGGATCTGATGGCATCGAATGCCCTGAACGTGGCGCCTTTGCTTACGCATCGCTTTCCGATCGAACGCGCGGAAGCGGCTTACGCGGTGCTGACCAGTGGGGAACCTTCTCTGGGCATCGTGCTGGAGTACCCCGAGGCGCGGTCGAACAAGGGAACAGAATCGCGTACAGTTGAGCTCGACGGCGCAAGGTCTCAGGGAGTGGCGAAGCCAATTGTTGGTTGCATCGGCGCCGGCAATTATGGCGGGCGAGTGTTGATTCCCGCGATGGTGAAAGCCGGGGCGCAGCTGCACGCCATTGCCACAACAAATGGGTCAAATGCCGTTCACTATGGAAAGAAGTTCGGC
>QIAN01000296.1:0-4639 GCA_003225005.1 Acidobacteriota bacterium
CGGGAACATCTGCCCACATCCGCGGGCGCATGAGACTGCTTACTGCTCCCAGCACCGCTCCGGTCTTAACGAAGTCTCGCCTGCGCATGAATGGTTCTCCTCACGATGGTTTCGGTACGTTCGGGAGCGATGGCTGCACTAATCCTGTGCGCACCCCCGGGTTCGCAAGTCCGCTAACATTTCCAAATCTTTGCCGGATAGATCAGCCGTTGTAATCAAACTTCCGGACGGAAGTTGAGACGCAGCGTGAGTGAGCCATCATCATTCAGGCTTCTGGTGACAGGCCCAGCGTACGGGATAACGCATGCCCTTCACCTCGATCTCCGCTTTGAGCTTCAGTCCCTGCCATCTTGTGCCTTGCGGCAGCACAGACTGGGCCTGCCAGATCTTTCCCGGCAGAGGATCCTTGCGCTCTGCGACGAATTCGCTTAGCAGCCGGCAAACCTCGGCTTTGACTGGCGGTTCTGGCGAAGCGAAACGCTAGAACTGCAACTTCATCGCGAACTGAATCTGGCGCTGCGGGATCACCGTAGATGTGATCACGCCCGCAGCACCGGGTCCATCTGTGACGAAGTTATCGGGCTGAGAAAAGACGGCATGGTTGAAGGCGTTAAAGAACTCTGCGCGAAACTCGAGACGAATCTGCTCGTTGATGCTGAAGTACTTGCGGGCGGACAGGTCCGCGCCTTTCTCCCCTGGACCCTCGAGAATGTTCTTCCCCGCATCGCCGAAGTGACCCACAGGAACCGGAAAATCGTTGATGTTAAACCACAAGCTGGGGCTGGGGTGCGCCAGATGACCGCTTCCCGTGCGATCCGTTCGCAGCAGCCCCTGAGAGCCTGTGTTGGTCGGGTCGCCGTTTCCTGTGAAATGATCCCTCCGAGGTGCCATCCGCCCAAAACCGCGTCCGCCACTCCGCCTCGGTTCAGGAACTTCTGTCCTTTTCCGACCGGCAGGGCGTAGTCCACGCTCGTGACCCAACGCTCGCGGTTATCAAAGTCGGAGAGCCCTTTTTCCGCGGCAAGATTGTAGCTGTTCTGCGGCCAGGGCGAATTGCAGCAAATCTCCGGCTGGTCGTTGATGGACTTGCTTAAAGTAAAGGCGCTCAAGAAATAGAGGCCATGGGAGGTTCGCTTCTCAGCCTTGAGTTGAAAGGCGTGGTAAGTTGAGTTCCCGTGATTCACGATCGAAGTGAACCCGGCATATTGCGGATAGGGCCGCAAGGATTGATCAAACGTCGGCTGCGGAGTGGGAATCTGATTCCGATCCACGAGAGACTGCAGGTGGGTCCCTTTGGTGCCCACGTAAGCGGGACTAATCAGGATATTGCCAGGCAATTGGTACTCGAGATTCAGATTCCACTGGTCATAGACACCCGTATGCAGGCGCCAGTCCTGGCTGGTAACGCCCGACAGTGCCTGGCTCGGATCCAGTGGCGGGAACCCGTTTGCCAACGTTAAGGCGGGCGTCAGACCATCGCCCTGGAAGCTAGGCTCGAAAAAGAACGGCAAGTTGTAATCGATCTGCAGGGGATCGCCGGTGCGAATCTCGTAAAAGATAAAGAAGCGCCCGTATCCCGCGCGCACAACCAAGGGGTGAGACGGAAACGGGCTATACGATAGTCCGATCCGGGGCGCGAAGTCGGCTTTGTCCACGTTAGCCAGGTGTTTGGGATAGCCCGGCGTGCCGTCGGGGATGATTTGTCCTTTGGTGTAGTCGAAATTGCTCTCCCGATTATGGGCTTCATACAGCGGCGTGGCGTAGTCGTAGCGCAAACCGAGATCCAGAGTTAAGTTTGGCGCCGCCTTGTAAGTGTCTTCTACAAACGCCCCGTAAGAATGCTGGCGATTTCCGAAGTACGTGACCGTCGAAATTCTGCCAGAAACAGGAAGGCCCAGGAGCATGTCGGCGATCGCGTTTCCGCTGCCCTGCTGGTTGCCCGGATCCACGGCCGTGTATTGACCGCTGAATTGAACGTTGCCCCGGGGCTGGCCAATCTGCAGCAGGTTGAACTGATCAAACCGGAACTGTGGCCCCACCTTGAGCCAGTGTTTCCCGTGCACAAAACTGAGAGTGTCATTCAGTTGGATGTCCTGGGTGGTGCTCTTGGTGGGTGTGAAAAGGGGTTCACCGAGCCCATGGTATCCGCTGAATCCGAACTGTGTCAGTCCGTTGATGGATGGATTGTTAGGAACGCCCGGGAATTGCAGGCCGGACGGTGGATACTGCTGGCCGTAAGTAGGGTTGTTGGAAATGTAATGGACACGGTTGAATCCGAGACGGGCCGAGTTCACCAGGCTCGAGCTGATAACGTGGGTGTAGCCGAGCACGAAACCGCGGGTGTCCAAAGGCCGATTGCCAGTGTTGTAATTGCCTCCGTCAGCAATGCCTGAGAATACCGGCGCTTGAAAGCGTTGATCCTGGCTTAGGGAGAACCTTTCGAAGAGCTGGATTTTCGACGTGACGTTTTCATCGCCCCGCACATCCATCTGATCCACAGAATGGGTACCCAGAGCATTCACGATATAGTTGCCGCCCCCGGGTGTCGTGACTGCGGGATAGAGAGCCGCGTAATTCAGGCCAAGTGGACTCATGCCACCAGGAATGATGTTGGCCTGGCCCGCTATGGGCAGACCGGTCGTTGTATCGAATCCGAAGCCGTCTCGAACTGTGGAACCACCTACCGTGCGAGTGGTCGCTGGATTGTAAATCTCGCTGGTGAAAATGGGCCGATTCAGTGCATCGAAACAGGGCTGCTCACTATTCGGGCCGCAGGACATCGACTGCCCGCCGAGAATATCGCTGAAATCTCCAGTGACCTCTTTTTGGGTCGGCACGGTGACGATGTCAGTCTGTGCCGAGTGAATTCGCGTGCCTTCATAGTCGGCGAAGAGGAATACCTTGTCTTTTACGATAGGCCCGCCGAAAGTCACTCCGAACTGGTTCTGCTTGTAAGGCGCTTTGCGGTCACTCGGAGATTCAAAGTATCCGCGAGCATCCAGCGCCTCATTGCGCAGGAACTCCCAGGCGCTTCCGTGGAATTGGTTTGTCCCCGACTTGGTCGTGGCATTGATTACAGCTCCGCCGCTCCGTCCGAACTCAGCCGAGTAGTTCGAGGTCTGAATCTTGAATTCCGCGATGGCATCCACGCTGCTCAATATGGCCAGGTCACCATTGTCGTTGGAATTGTTGTCGATTCCATCCAGCAAGAAGTTGTTCTGGTCCCCGCGGGTTCCATTGACGGCGAAACTTCCGCCGGCATTGCCGTTGGTCGGACTGCTGCCGCCGTTAACCGGTCCCTCGATAACCTTGGCAACCCCAGAAGTGAGCCCCGCCAAGTCCGCATAGCGCCGCCCGTTCAGAGGCAACTGCTCTACTTGCTGGCTGGCGACAACATCACCCAGGGAGGCGTTCTCGGTTTCCAGCAGCGGAGCAGCTCCGCTGACTTCTGTCGTTTCTGTCACCGAGCCAATCCTAAGACTGAAATCAAGCCGGATCGTCTGCTGCACATCGAGCACGACGTCGTTCCTGATCGCCCTTTGGAACCCGGCTGCCTCAACAGAAACAGAATATCTGCCAATCTTGAGTGGGGTGATCACATAGTTGCCGTCAACTTCGGTTTTTGCGGAGGTAGCAACGCTAGTATCCGCACTAGCAGCCGTTACGGTGACTCCGGGAAGGACTGCACCACTTGGATCCTTGACGGTTCCAACCAGGCTGCCAGTATCGACTTGCGCTAACCCAACTAGCGCCGCGCTGATCAGAAAAACGACAACTCCAATGGTCTTTCTCATGAGTGATTCTCCTTCCCCGGACAAGATGCAGTGTCGATCAATGGCTCAGCAGCAAATCTCGCAGGCGGCTCCAACCTCCGCTGTTTTCGGCAAGAAATTGCTCGAATGCTAACGGAACGTTTCTTTTTATATCGTTTGGTTGTCTTTTGTCCAGAACAAACCAAGACTTCGACAGCAAGTGAAAAATTCTGAAGAACAGCAGACGGCGCTGGGTCCAAAGAATTGGGAGGTGATCAAGTTGAATCAGGTCGGGACAGCGCCGGAGGCGCTACTGGGGCTCTTCCGCTATCAGGCGAAGCAGACCAAATTTCTCTGGAGCGTGGAACGTATGACTCATCGTGGGTCGCCAGACAACTTCGATCCGGTTCGGCGGAGGGCCACCTATACGCGTTCCTCGTGTCTCGTCTCGCGTCGGGCAATCCCTCCCAAAATCGCCACTGGGCCAATTTTCGGCGCAACAGCGAACCGAGGAACCGCACTCTAACCTCAAGTCTTTGGACAAGCATTCGAGCTGATTGGGCGCGATCGAATTGTAGAGTCCGTGAAAACTCCGCATGGGCTGATCGCCAAGAGCTCGAAAGGGAGCGGTTGCTCATGGGCCATGGTCGCGGTGATTGCGATGAGCCAGGACTGACTCGGGAGTTTACGGCGCGAATGGAATCGCGCTCGTCAACCGCCACCCTCCGCAGTGTCTTGAACAACCGTTCCCAGCCTTTGCGTCTAAAAACTCGGACCGTAATTGTCCTGGTGGTCGTAAGCAACGTGCTGGGACACTTTTTCTTGAGCCGCGGGCTGCACGAAGTCGGTCCGCTGGTCTCTTTTGCCCCCTGGCCATATATACACGC
>QIAN01000296.1:4743-37582 GCA_003225005.1 Acidobacteriota bacterium
GGTCTCCACCGAGCGTTGGATTGGAATTGGCCTTGTTGTCCTGGGCGTGAGCCTGGTGGCACGCACCGTGCCGCGCACTGCACCTGTGCTGTATAGATCCCGTAATCTGCCCTACGAGGCGGCGCAATGAAGTGGTTGCTCATGGCGCTCATCGTGATTCCAGGCACGGTTGCGGACTTGCTTAACACCATGGGTATGAAGCGCAATGGCGAGGTGTGCGACTTCCGCCCAAGCTCAATTTTTCGGTTAATCGCTTCCCTCGCACGTAATCCTTATGTTGCTGTTGGCGTGCCCGCTATGGCAGTTTCATTTTTCGCGCTGATGGCGCTGCTGTCCGTTGCCAACCTGAGCGTCGCGGTGCCAGTGACGGCATTCAGCTATGTGTTGGAAACGGTGCTGGCAAAGTACATCCTGAAAGAACGTATCGGGTGGCAGCGCTGGGTGGGCGCTTCGCTAGTTGGCTGTGGAGTGCTGCTGGTTGCGATCTAGCATTGCTATTTCCCGCCAATTTCAGTTTTGAAATGGCCTGCTGGCTGACTGTGGAAAAATACCAGGACTTCACGCAGGCAAGTTTGCCACTTAAACATCCGCCCTCACTGATACCAGTGATACCGTTTTACACGGAAATCAGCTAATAAGGGAAACTGTACCCGAAGAACGGATTCGTTTGTAACCCGCTCAAACACAGCGTACTATGACCGAAGTGTAGATTTCACAGTGGCTTGCAGGTAACGGCGGTAATAGAATCCCCTCCCTCTCCGCCATGCAGTCTGGAGACTGCTGCGCCCTTTTTTGTGAAAGTCGCAGAAAATGCCCGTATTTTGCGATGACTCCTAAGACAAACCGGACTGAAGAGAGTGGACTGTCTCGCCATACGACATCCTTTTGACATTCTCTGGCGCCGCAAGCAGCAGTCCGACTTTCAAAGCTCAATTAGGCGAACGCCAGGCGATCACAGACCGCATCCCTTGCTAATCCTGACTTAACTCACCGACTACGAACCAGTAGGCGAGCAGTCCCACAAGAAGAACGATCGAGGCGAGCTCAAAACCTGGAACATACGAGCCGCTCCGCCTGATCAACACTCCTACGGCCAGTGGCGCGATGATTCCGGCGAGATTGCCCGCAAAATTTTCAGCTCCGGTCCATATCCCGACGGTTTCGAGTGGTGCACAGCATTGAAGAATTGCGAGCAGATTGCCAGTGGAAAGCCCGACAAGGGAGGCTCCCATCAGTAACCCGATAGCCATCCGAGTGTCCGAAGTTCGCACGGCTGTCATGAGTAACAGGCCCATAAAGAAAGCCGCGGTCACGATTCCTTTCCGAGTCCCCGTTTCATCCCAGCCCCGGCCGATCAGGTTGTCGGCGATCCATCCTCCAATCGGTTCGGCAACCCCGAACGTGAAGAACGCGAGTGAAGCATAAAAGCCGGCCTGTACGATGCTAAGGCGGCGGACCGTCACGAGGTAGTCGGGCAGCCACGTGACCAGCACATACCAGTAGTAGTCAAAACAAAAGAATCCGAGGCAGATGCCCAACAAATTGCGGTTGAGCAAGGCGCTCCAACGAATAGGAGACGAAATCCCGGACGGCGCAGAAGCCACGGCCTTGTTCACTGGCTGCAACTGGCGGGGAAAAAACCAAAACCAGGGGACCATCCAGACGAGAGCCGCGCAGCCTAAAAGGAGGAAGGTGTGGCGCCATCCATAACGTATTAGGAGCCAAGGGACCAGGATGCCTTCGAGGACCAACCCCGTTCGAGTACCAAAGTCGAAAAGTCCTGAGGGCAGACCGCGATCCTTGCGCGTGAAAAGCAAGCTGACAATCTTTGTCCCGCCCGGAAGGTAGATGGACTCTCCGACGCCAAGAAGAATGCGGAACCCAATCAAGACTGTAAGACTTCCCGCCAGACCCGTAAGCCCCTGCGCCAATGACCAAAGGGCAAAGGCTCCGGCATAGAGCCAGCGCAAATTCAAGCGGTCGGCGCACCAGCCAATGGGAATTTGCATGAGCGCGTACGACCAGAAAAAGGAAGAAAGCAGCAGGCCCTTGGTTTCCGGCGTCAGGTGGAAGTCCCTAGAAATCAACGGCAGTGCGAATGAAATCGCGGCGCGGTCTAGATAGTTGATCAATGATGCTGTAAAGAGCAGGCTAATGATGGTCCAGCGACGCTTGTTGGAAACATTCAGCAGATCCATCCTGGGACCCTTTACTCTGCGAATCCAGAGTTACAGACTTCGTGGGCAGCTAGCCTCATCCGCACCGTCCGGCAGCGACATGCGTGACGATGCGCGGGCGTTCGAGCGCTAGTCTCTTACGCCCATTGAATGTACAACTTGTACCGGAGAAACCGCGATGTTTCGCAGTGGCTCAGTTTCGGTATGTGCAATTCGCTGACCGGAGATGTGGTCCGCCTTGTTTACCTTGGCGATTCTTTCCAAGTGATGTCCCTACCCGTAACTCGGACAAAACTTGACAGAGACGAATTCCCCTGATTCACGCTCAGGGTCAAGAATCATGCCGAGAATTGAGGGGCGCTGTGTTTCGTTTTGCACCTGACAGCTCGGTGATGAGGAGCGCGGGAAAGCTCGTTGAGGCCGCGCGGCCCCTGCTGCGGAAAACGGCGCACCCCCTCAGAGCAAGGCGGTTGTGCCGGATGCGGACGAGAGGCGTAGCCCTTGGTGAGTTTAGAGAGACTTCAAGAACTCGATGATGGCTTCTTGGTCCTCCCTCTTCAGTTTTTCAATTGCTGACTTACATGACCTGCTTCGCCGCGGTGCCGCAGGATCGCGTCGCGAAGCGTCAGGGATGTGCCGTCGTGCATCAACCGCGAACGCAACCGGACTCCCCATAAGGGTGCGGTGCGTATTTTATTTCGAATGCTCTCGAAGTCCTGTTTCGAAAGATACCCCGACATCATTTGAAAGACTTTGTTCCCGTAGTGTTCCCGGGTCGCCTGCAGGATTCCGTCGCCTGTACCGAGGTCATGCATCAAGAAATCCCCATATGGATGAAATGTGATTGACCCGAGCGCGACCGGAATCGTAAACGTTCCACCGTTGATCTTCATTCCAGCGGGAGCAGTGGTCAATGTTTCGACGTGGCAAGTCGCACAACCGATTTTTTCAAATAAGCCGTTGCCCTTCGTCGCAACCGCGCTGCCCGCGAGCTGGGAATCCCGCGCAGGAGCTTTCGTGGCTCGAATAAACCGGGCGAAGTGATCAACGTCAGAGAGGCCGTCCGGCCCTGGCTTGTCATTCGGCACCGAAGCGGTGTTGCAGAGCTTGGTCATCTCATCCGGTTGAAGGCGGTTTGTGATTCCCATCTCATTGAGGTAGGCATCGCCAGCGAACGACAGCAGGCTCGCATGCTGGTCTTTCCAACCGAACCTGCCTACGCTCATTTGTCCGGGGGCTTCTACGATAGGAACCTGGAGAACCTGTCCGCAGATTTTCCGATGAGAAGATTTGCATTGTCGCTCGGCAAGATCCATGAGGGTTTGATCGGACAGCGCCTCGACGAAGCCGTCCCCTAGCAGACTCACAGAAAGGCGAAACGTCCGGATCGTCTCGGATTCTGGAACTCGCTCTTGGATCTCGGTGTTAAGAAAAGCAGCGTTGGGACAAATAGCGCGCTCATTCACGAGCGACCGGCCAGAAATCACTTCGGCTCCGTGAGCAATCGGGATGTCCGGATTGCGGAAGTGTCCCTCTGGCCCCTGATGGCCAACGCGTAATTCCGAGACCTGGGAGGCGGCGCCTGAAACCGGACTCTGGTGGCATTCGCGGCAGGATTGCGCGTTATAGAGCGGTCCGAGGCCATCGCTCTGTTGCTCGACTTCCTCGAATTTGACCTGATCGGCCTGATGAGTCGCATCGTCGGCGACGCCGTTGCTTTTGTTGTCAAAACCGGTAGGTGCTTCCGTCGAACGAGATGCTGAAGAGGCGAGGATAAGACCGCTCAGGATAAGACTCAAGACGGCCAAAGGGATTAAGAATCGCATGGCTCATTCCCCCTTTTTCAAGGATGGTCTCGCGAAGCGCTTGTATTCAGGATTTATATCCGCTCGGTGGGCCGGTCTATCTTCCGCCGAAATCTGGGCCGTACCGTACCCGACCAGTGAGGACGAAGGTTCATTCATGAATACCACCTTTGCGGGTTCCTGTCCAAGATCCAAGACGGAGAAAATGTGGTACTGTCTCCGTTTCGATTTGAGCGGCGGCGGCTGTGGCATATATAAAGTAAGGAAATGGGGGAGACTATGCAAAAACAAGCAACGATTACTGGCAAGGGACAGATTACGGTGCCGCGCGAAGTTCGACGGGTGCTGGGGCTTCGAAGCGGAGATAAACTGTTATTCGAGAGCGATGGCAACGGCATACGCGTCCGTCCGGTTAGAAGCAAGAGCGCGTTTTCAAAGTATCGCGGCATTGGTAACCCCGAAATTCGGTCCGGTAGAAAGAGCATTACAAAGTGGTTGCGCGGGATGAGGGGACAATGACCAGAGCGGGTATGGCGATTAGCAGAACGAGCTTTTCAAGCCTATGCAGAACGCCGGCGTAAGCAGCAAGATGCGGGTGCGCGGCGCATTCTCGCGACTTTGTTATTGGAGCTCATGCATTAGCCAACGGTTGCCGCCTTCTAACCCTTGACGATCGTCTGTATCGCTCCTCATTTCCGACACTCGCGATAGAGACCTTTTAGAAATTCCGGAGTCCGGGTGGGGTTGCGAGCTTTTTCAATCTAGCTACGGACGGATCGGCTATTTGATACGGCGGACACGATTGTGTGCCAACAGTGTGCCGCACACGTAAAGCCGTACGAGTGACCTGCCACGAGATTGACCTTTCGGCCGATCGGTCGGCCAGCCCGAATTGCCCGTCACTCGTCGTGAATCACGCGGCAAGCGCCAAAGGGTGCTTCGTTCCGCTAGCCATTTACGCCAGTGACCCAAGGCGACTAGTATAGTGTCCCAGTGATAACGTAATCATGTTTCGACCGTCTATCTGGCATGACGGATAATCGAAACTTGCTCAAACTGATTCCCGAACAGAGAGAAGACTTACAACGCTGGGCGCATTCACGAACCCTGCCTGCCGGTGGACATGGCTGTATCTGGATGGTCGGGCCCGAGCACGCGGCGTTGAATAGCCAGAGCCTCACGCGCTAGTTCCTCGTCGTCGCCGTGGCGGCCCTCGAGAAACAACATGTTTGCCAGGTTGTTCATCGACATCAGTGTGTCTCGATGGTCAGGCCCGAGGACACGGCGCGAACCTCCAGGGCGTCGTGGTATAACTTTTCCGCTTTCGGTCGATCCGGCAAGCCATCAGTTATTGCGGGCTCTGCGGTGAGGAAAAAAGCTCCGCCGACAAGGTGATGCGCACCCCGCTTTCCAAACAGCGCATCAAGCATATCCAACGGGTACTGGTGGAAGCCGCAAAGTTGGCGCCCAGACAGGATCACGATCTGGCTCTGGTCTATGAAACAGAAAAGCAGAAAGGGAATGCCAATCGAGCGACTCTGGCCGTAGCTCGAAAGATGGTCGCGTATCTGCTCGCCGTAGATCGGGAAAAACGGGACTTCGTGCCCGCAGAAAATTATCAGAGAGCGGCGGCCTAGGAACCTCCGCCTGGGGAAGAACAAAAAATCACACAGCGCGCAGGCTGCCAGGTCCTGCCGGTTGCCGACTGAGCGACGGAGATCACCCTCCCGAGGCTCTCTTCGGATTGTTTCAGGACTGGCAGCGAACACAGACTCAATCTTCTCTGACGGCCTTCAGGGGCCCGAGATAGCGAATGGATGTCAGGTTCTGCGAAGGCAGGAACCACCGCCGAGAGGCACAAGTGCGAGCTGCGGATACTGGTGAATACGGTAGTGCGCGCTCCTCCGAAGCGCGCGTCCGGAGAACTGTGTTTTCCCTTGACAAAGACTTACATGGAAGTCGGCAAACAGGAAGTTATCCACTCGGCAGTTCGAAAATCGTCCGCTTAGGGTGTAACTATTCGATTCGCCTGGGTTTAACCTGCTGAATGCACTGGTTCAAAATCGGGCACATTCAGCAGGAAAGTTCGAAAATCGTCCTCTAGGGCCGACCATTATTTTCAAACACTTAAACTGCACTTCTGGTTTTCCGTCTACATCGATGGTGTCGAAATTGTAGTACACGGTGCCTGTTTCGCTGACGTTCCTGAGGATTTCCCTTCAGAGTTACAACGTGATTTTCCTGCAAATTTTTCCGATGTAATCTTTCTTGGAGTGTGCGCGTCTGTGTTGGCCGGTAAACGGCCGATCAGTCGAAGCCAGCTTCCGAGAGTTGCCAACTCATACGTTTCCGGGCTACAGTGCGCCACTTGTGTGCACGATTTCAGTTCGGGCAACGTTGACCGCCTCTGACACTGCGTAAAATGGTCTGCGTCATTGAATAATCCTGCGCTCCCTCGGCCGCTGTGCTGGCTAACATATCTGTGTTCAGCTAGCATCCGAGTCTGTGAAGTTTGCAACGTTGTAGACCCAACCGACCGAAACCACAAGGGAGCACCTGATGCGATTCATAGACCGCGAAGAGGTTGCCAGACGGCTCACTTATGAAATGTGCATCCCGATCGTGCGCGATGCGATGATCGCATTCTCAAGGGGCGAGACGAAGCAACTTTTGCGGTCGATCATCCCGCTGTCGGAGGGTCGCTTATTCGGCATCATGCCGGGTGCGATGGGTGCACATGCCCCATTTGGCGCGAAGTTGATCAGCGTTTTCCACGAGAACTTCACTCGTGGAATACAGTCACACCAGGGTCTCGTCATCCTATTCGATCCCGAAACCGGGGCGCCTGTTTGCGCGGTCCATGCCGGCGAGATCACAGCCATTCGTACAGCAGCGGCGAGTGCGGTTGCCACCGACGCATTGGCACGCAAAGACGCCCGGCGCTTGGCTCTGCTCGGCTATGGCGAACAGGCTGCGACCCACGCGCGGGCGATCCAGAAGATTCGCACTCTAGAATCCATCGTTGTTTGGGGGCGGTCGCGCGACCGCGCCCACACCTTCGCGGAGCGGATCCAAGCGGAGCTCGCTGTGCCGGTTGCCGCAGCAGGGGTCATCCGAGAAGCAGTCGCCGAGGCCGACATAATCTGTACCGTTACCTCGGCGCCCGAGCCGATCTTAAAGGGAGAGTGGGTACGACCGGGTACACACCTGAATTTAGTCGGGTCAGGCCACGCGGGACCCGCGGAAGTGGACAGCGATCTCGTCATCCGCTCGCGCTTCATTGCCGACAGTCGCGAGGGCGTTCTAAACCAAGGTGCGGAGTTTCTCCGAGCCAAAGCGGCTGGCTTAGTCAGCGATGAGCACATCGTCGCTGAAATTGGTCAAGTGTTGGCGGGCGAGATTGAAGGGCGTCGTTCGGCAGAGGAGATCACCGTCTACAAGTCCCTCGGCCACGTCGTCCAAGACTTGGCAAGCGCGTGGGCGCTCTACTCCCAGCATGAATGACGGCTGTCCCGCGCAAGGGAACTCGGAGCCCGAACAATAACCGGTGTCCACCATTTTAACCGCATCGTTTAATGGGAGAGTCGCTTGGAGATGAGCGTGGCATGGAGTACGCCATCCTTCCCCCAAGTGCCCTTGCAGATCACTCGATCACCGTCTTTAACCTGGCTGGCATCAATATCGTTAACCTTCTTACTGCCGTGCTTCTGACTGACCCATTGCGTCGAGCTGTCGTAAGCGACGTTCCTCTCCTGGCTCGAACCCACCTTGCGAACGGTCAATGTAGATTTATCCTGACTGCTCCGGACGACATTGCCCTCCCAGCGATCCTGCTTTGCCATCTTGTCCATATTCTCCTGGGCGGGAGCCGCCTGCCCGAACAGTGCTGACGTCGGGAAAGCAATCACAGATACGAACAACAGCACGAGTAGATTCTTCACCATGGGATCTCTTCTCCTTTGCGGAAAGCTGTACTGTCTGGCAGAAAACAATAGACCTAGGCCATGAAAAGAGCAAGCCGTCACAAGGCTTCAGTGTGGTTATCGGAGATCACCGATGTTGAACTTTTGTGAGCAGGCTTTGGCGCTATGGCATGATTTCTTTGGTAACCACGGTAACTGCCGAATGAGGTCGCCTTGGGTGAGATTTTGGTGCGGTAGTCCGACTGTAAGTGGTTGGGATTGCAGGGCCTCGTAAGATCGCAGAGTCAATAGCTACCTAACCGTTCCCTGTTGATACGTTATTTAGGAATCACAATACTAACCTTTACGCACTACTGTCCCGGCGATTGTGTCGCCAGCTGGGGACTGCTCTTTCTGCTTATTCCTGTTCCTTCTCTACCCCCTGGATGGGCCGCTGTCGTGCTCAAATGGCAGTCCGTACAAGAGTCAAGTCGGTGACCGATCACCCTATGCAATACTGAAGCCATGCAGTCCCCACTTCAGGCCCCCGCGGCGGCCACAGATCCCAAGTCCGTGAACGTGAATCTCACGACCGGAACGGGAGTGGACATCGAGTGGAAGGACGGTCACCGCTCGCATTACAACTTCGCCTATCTGCGCGACGCCTGCCCCTGCGCCCTGTGCAATGAAGAGCGGGACAAAACCAGCCGCCAGCCGGGCGAGCCTGCGAAACCCGTTCCCGGCGCGCTGCCCATGTTCAAGCCCTCCGCCAAGCCGGTGTCTGCCGAAGGAATCGGCAAATACGCCATCAGGTTCAAATGGAACGATGGGCACGACTTGGGTATTTACTCATGGCAGTTCCTTCGCGAAGTTTGCCCGTGCCGGGAGTGCGCGGCCGCAAGAGCGGCGGGATAACCTGCCCGCTCCCGCGCCGGGCCTCCTCAACTCGCTGTAAAATCTAAGTACCAACTCCGGAGCCACTCCCGCATTGTCTTTTCTCGACCAACTTAACCCACAGCAGCGCGAAGCCGTGGAGACTACGGAAGGCCCGGTGCTGATTCTTGCCGGTGCGGGTAGCGGCAAGACGCGTGTCATTACCTACCGCATTGCCCATCTCATCGAAAATCTGGGGGTTATGCCGGAATCCATCCTGGCGATGACGTTCACAAACAAGGCCGCTGCTGAAATGGGCGAGCGCGTCGACAAACTCGTGGGCGGCTTGAGCATCGCCAAACCGGTCATCTCGACGTTCCATTCTTTCTGCGTGCGCGTTCTCCGCCGCGACATTGAGGCCCTGCGGATTCCTTCATCCACGCCCGGTCGGCCGCCCATCGGACGTACTAAAAACTTTGTCATTTACGACGAGGCCGACCAACTCTCCGTGGTGAAATCGACCATGAAGCGCCTTGGTCTCGACGACAAGCAACTCACTCCGCGCACCGTGCTCTCGCGAATCTCGTGGGCGAAAAATCACATGCTTGATCCGCAGGAACTCTACCTGCAATCGGCTGATCCCAAGACGGAAAAGATCGCGCATCTGTTCGAGGAATATCGAAAGGAGCTAGGCAAGGCCAATGCCCTCGATTTCGATGACTTGCTGCTCGACGCCGTTCGTCTGCTGAAGTCGTCCGCGCCGGTGCGCGAGTATTACAACCGCCGCTTTCAATACATCCTGGTCGACGAATATCAGGACACGAACCGTCCGCAATACCAACTCATGCTGATGCTCGCGGGCACACGCCACAACATCTGCGCCGTTGGCGATGAAGATCAGTCGATCTACTCGTGGCGCGGAGCCGACATTCGCAACATCCTCGAGTTCGAAAAAGATTTTCCTGAGGCCAAAATCATTCGCCTGGAACAGAACTACCGCTCCACGCAGAACATCCTCCAGGCGGCGTCGTCTGTGGTGGCAAACAACATTCGGCGCAAAGGAAAAAATCTTTGGACCTCGCACCAGGGCGGCGCCAAGATCGGCTACTACGAAGCTCCCGACGGTGAGAACGAAGCTCTCTTCGCGGCCGACTGGATTGCCCGCTACGTCCGCGAAGCTGCGCATCGCGGAGAGGCCTCCCGCGCTGCAGTCCTCTACCGCACGAACTCCCAGTCGCGCCTGTTTGAAGAGGCCATGCGCCGTTACGGTCTGAAGTATCACGTTGTCGGAGGTTTCTCGTTTTACGAGCGCTCCGAGATCAAAGACATGATCTCGTATCTCAAAGTCGTCTTGAATCCGGATGATTCGATTTCGCTGTTGCGTGTCATTAACACTCCGACGCGCGGCATCGGCAAGGGTACGATGGATACCCTGGAACGGCTCGCCCTGGAAACAGGCCTGCCGCTATGGAGCGCCATTGGCGATGCCATTCGTCGTCAGCTCCTGCCTCAGCGCGCCCTCGCTGCATTGCGGATCTTCCAGCGGCTCATTGAAGACGCCCGCGCGGCGCTAGCCGGAACTTTTGTCGAGCGCTTGGAAGAAACTGTGGGCGCGGGCGACTCGCCAGCGTCTGCGGATGCCGTAACGGAATCAGCCCCAACGAACGGAGACGCTACTGCGTTCGATCCGACCGAGTTCGACAATACGGCCTTCGACTTCGGTGGAAGCTATGCGGGTAACGAGACCGCCGTGGGAGACAGCACCCGCGTCCCGCCGGGCGCCGACGCCCAGCCGGACATTCGTCCAGATGCTGCTGGGCCGGAATTCTCCAGCCACTTCCCGACCCCTACCGTCTCCCCCGCCGACATCCTCAAGTTCCTCATCGACCGCACCGGCTACATTAAGCAGCTGGAAGAAGAAGATACTCCTGAAGCTTATTCGCGTATCGAAAACCTCCGCGAATTGGTGAATGCGGCCATGGACTCGCGCGACCGCGCCGAAACGCTCGACCAGTTCCTGGATCATGCCGCTCTGGTGAGTGACGCTGACGATTACGACGAGTGCGCGCAAATCACGCTCATGAGCCTGCATGCCGCCAAGGGTCTGGAGTTCCCGCTGGTATTCCTTAGCGGTCTCGAGGAAGGACTTCTCCCGCATTCGCGCACCCTGCTGCAGCCCGACGACGTCGAGGAAGAGCGCCGCCTCTGCTACGTAGGCATGACTCGCGCAATGGATCTGCTTATCCTCACGCGCGCCGTCTACCGCCGGAGATACGGGACCGACCTGCCGGAAGCCAGCGTGCCCTCGCGCTTCCTGGAAGAGGTGCCAGCATCTCTCATCGAAGAGTTAGGCACGCCGCGCCGCGGCAGATCGGCGGCGGGGGCAGGCGCCTCTGGGATAGGTTCAGGGCAAGATTTGTCCACGCCGGCGCGTAGCGAAGATCACACTTCCTCACACTATTCCTACGAAGATGAGGATCAAAGCATGAGTTGGCGAGGCCGCGACAATGCCGGCAGTATCGCGGCCAATCGATCTCGCCAGAAACCCACCACTCCAGCAAAACCCTACAACTCTATCGAGAACATCGCCGAGTTCTTCGCCTCGCGCGGCAAAAAGTTCACTGTCCCGAAAACGCCTGTACAACTGCCCACTGGCAAGCGCGGCTTTCGTCCCGGCCAGAAAGTCCGCCATCCCAAATACGGAGAAGGAACTGTCTACCAACGCGAAGGAGAGGGCGAAGAAGCCAAGATTACGGTACAATTTCCTCGCTTCGGCTTGAAGAAGCTGGTGGAGAAGTATGCCCAGTTGGAGCGGGCTTAAGACGATTGAGTAATTGGTCAATTACAAATTCAATCCAAGAAAGCATTCATGGCAAATACGAAATCACTGAGCAAGGAAGAACGCAAGAAAGCCCGCCGTGCCGCCCGCAAGAAGAGTAAAGCGGAAAAGCCGAAAAAGCCCCGCGACTACGCACGCGGATCGAAGAAGCCCAAGGTGAAGAAGCTGGCGCGCGGTCAGGCGAAACGGTAAAGGCAGCAATCGGCATTGGGCGCCGCTTCGCATCTCGCTGACCAGCGGTTCGGGAACCGTGGCGCAGGTCAGCTATTGCCAAGTGCTAGCGGCCCAGAGCCGGGTGAGGAGACGAACAACCTTTTGGCACAACCACCAACTACGACTGAGCCTCCAGCGGATAATGTTATCCGAACCTCGTCTAGCCAGCTTTTCTGTTGCAAGTCGATCGACAAGCTGATTTCCGAAGCGGAAGATCCCGCTCGCCGTCTGAAGAAGACGCTTGGGCCATGGTCGCTGACCGCCCTGGGCATTGGAGCCATCATTGGCTCCGGCATTTTTGTGCTCACGGGCACCGCCGCCGCCGGAGAATACTTTCAGGCGCCATCCATCCTGCACGCGCAAGTTCTCGATCTCATCGTGAACTTCCTTCGCGGCGGAGGGACGGCGCAAGTCCTCATGCACGGACGCCCGCCCGCGGGCCCCTCGATCGCCGTCTCATTCTTTCTCGTAGCCCTGGCTTGCAGCTTCGCTGGACTCTGCTACGCCGAATTGGCGTCGATGATTCCCATTGCGGGCAGCGCCTACACGTACTCTTACGCCACGCTGGGCGAAATTTTCGCCTGGATTATCGGCTGGGACCTGATCCTGGAATACGTTGTCAGCAACGTCGTGGTGGCCGTCGGCTTCAGCGCCTACACCAAGGCACAATTGGAATCTTTTGGCCTGCACTTGCCCGACCAATGGTCCACGCCGGTCTGGGAAACGGGCCGCTGGACAGGCTCTTATTTCAACATGCCAGCTTTCGTGATCATTTTCATACTCACGGTGCTGTTAGTGCGCGGGGTGCGCGAATCCGCGGAGGCTAATAACGTGATGGTCGCCATCAAGATTGGCGCCATCTTGATCTTCTTGGTCGTCGGTGGCGCACTGGTAAATCCCTTGAACTGGCACCCCTTCGCGCCTTCCGGATTCGGAGGCGTCATCACCGGTGGCGCCATCGTTTTCTTTACCTACATCGGCTTCGATTCCGTTTCTACCGCGGCCGAGGAGGCGCGCAACCCGCAGCGTGATTTGCCCATCGGCATCATCGGCTCGCTGATTGTCTGTACTACTCTCTATGTCGGCGTTTCCATCGTGCTGTTGGGCATGATGAAGTACACCACCTTCGTCTCCGGAAAAGCTGCCCAGGCCCCCGTGGCGTACGCGTTGCAAGTGCTCGGCGCCAGCCGGTGGTCTCGTTCGATCATCGTGATCGGAGCGCTTACCGGGATGATTTCATCGCTCCTGGTCTTCCAATACGGCCAAGCTCGCATCTGGTATGCCATGTCGCGCGACCGCCTTTTTCCCAAGCTATTCTCCAAGGTTCACGCAAAGTTCAAGACGCCTCATTACTCCACCTGGATCGCCGGCTTTGCCGTCGGTATCCCCGCAGGAATCTTTGCCATCAGCGATGCCGCCGATCTCTCGAACATCGGCACGCTTTTTGCGTTTGTTCTGGTGTCACTGGGCGTGATCATCCTGCGCCGTACTCAACCCGACCGCAAGCGGATGTTCAAAGTGCCCTTGGTTCCCTTGTTCCCGTTGATCTCGATCGTGTTGTGCGGCGGCCTGATGACCGGCCTCACCGTCATCACCTGGCTGCGCTTTGTGATTTGGCTCGCGCTGGGCCTGCTGATCTACATTTTCTACAGCCGCCACCGCAGCGAGTTTGGGAAGAAGTAGTGTCAGCCGCAACCAGCCTCAAGAGTCTTCCCCGCCGCATTCGACGCTCTGCTTCGCCCTGTGAGTTTGCTCTCTCTCGCAAATATGCTATCCACAATCTACAATCTGAACTATGTCCCCAGCGCCCGACCGGCCGAACAGCTTCATCCGCCTCCTCCCCAAGGCCGAACTGCATCTGCACCTCGAGGGCGCTATTCAGGCAGCTACCCTGCTCGAACTTAAACATCGCCACGGGCAGTCTGGTTCGCTCGCCGAAGTCGAAAAACTGTATCGTTACTCAGACTTCGACAGTTTCTTGATGGCCTTCAAAGCTGTCACCGAGCATCTGCGCTCGCCGGAGGACTACGAACTCATTACCTACGGCCTCATGCAGCAATTGAAGGAAGAAAACATTCTGCACGCCGAGATCTACGTTTCGGTGGGAGTCTGCCTGTGGCGGAATCAGGATTTCCCTGCGATCTTTGAAGGACTGGAACGCGGACGCCAGCGTGGGGAGCGCGACTTCGGCATCTCGGTGCTGTGGATTTTCGACGCCGTCCGCCACTTCGGAGCCGAAGCCGCGCAAAAGGTATTTGAGCTGGCCGTCCGCTACCGCGACCGCAACGTGATCGCGGTTGGAATTGGCGGCGACGAACAGAAGGCCAAGCCAGAACTGTTCCGCGATTCCTACGCCTACGCCGCCGACAACGGCCTTCACCTAACCGCGCACGCGGGAGAGACCGCAGGCCCCGAATCGATCTGGGGAGCGATCAACCTGCGAGCCGAGCGCATCGGTCACGGCCTGACCGCCGCGCAGGACCCTGACCTTGTTGAGGAACTCGCCCAACGTCAAGTGCCAATCGAAATCTGCATTACCAGCAACGTCCGCACCGGCTGCTGCAAGACCGTCTCTGAACACCCGGTGAAGCAATACTTCGATCATGGCCTCATGATCACAGTGAATACGGATGACCCAGCCATGTTCGGCACCACGTTGTCGCACGAATATCAGCTCGCGCAGCAAGCCTTTGCCTTCACCGACGAGCACCTCCGCGAGCTTGCCCGCAACTCCTTCGAGGCGTCATTCCTGCCCGCCGAAAAAAAGCTGGAATTCCTCAACCTGTTCGACGCCGCCATCGCAAGATAGATTGCCGATGGGATCTGATCCTGCGGTCACAACGAGGTAAAATCCAGCAAGCGCAAGTCGCCGATAGCCGACAATTGAGAATTGCCCATGCCCGTCCGACCCATCGTTCAACTGGGTGACCCGCGATTGCGCGAAACCGCCATCCCGGTGAAGGATCCAAGGTTGCCCGAGGTAAGCTTGCTGGTCAAAGATCTCGCCGATACTCTTGCCCATTGGCGGACTCGGACTGGCTACGGCCGCGGGATCGCCGCACCCCAGCTGGGTGTGAGCCTCCAGGTGATCTTCCTGCAATTGCCGGGTGCCGAAGCCTGGCCACTAGTGAATCCGGAAATTATCGAGCGCAGTCGAGAGAAGATCGTCGTCTGGGACGCTTGCCTGAGTTTTCTTTCAATCTTTATGCAAGTGGAACGGCACCGCGCAATCACTGTCCGTTATCAAGATGCTGGCGCCGAGTGGCATGAGGTTCAGGCAAGCGACGACCGGAATCTATCGGAGCTTCTTCAACATGAAATTGACCACCTCGATGGCATTCTCGCCGTCGACCGGATCACTGACGTGAAAACGCTTTGCACCCGTGAAGAATTTGAAAAACGATATCGAGCCTCCAGCCCGTATGCGCTGATTCCTGCCAAGTAATTTAAGGGATTTAAGAGCTCAGATTTAATGCCAGCCGATCTGACGTCATCAGCGGGAGTCTGCTGTGAATCAGTCACAGCGGTATATTTCCGTGCTTTTTCGGAGGATTCTTGTCGCGCTTAGTCTCGAGCATTGCCAGCGCCTGAACTAGTTTCTTGCGCGTTTCCCGCGGCTGGATAACGGCGTCCACGAACCCGTGCTCCGCTGCCACGTAGGGGTTGGCAAAGCGTTCGCGAAATTCTTCGATCTTGCCGTTGCGCACAGATTGCCGTTCTGCTTCTTTCAACGCGCTCCCGTTTGCGGCCCGGTCCAGTTCGCGCTTGTACACGATATCCACCGCGCCCTCCGGTCCCATGACCGCGATCTCGGCGCTCGGCCACGCGTAGTTCACGTCAGTGCGGATGTGCTTTGACGCCATCACGCAATACGCGCCCCCATAAGCCTTGCGAGTGATCACGGTGACCTTGGGGACGGTAGCCTCTGCAAAGGCATAAAGCAGCTTCGAGCCGTGCTTGATAATGCCGCCGTATTCCTGTGCTGTTCCCGGCAGAAATCCGGGCACATCTTCAAACGTCACCAGAGGAATGTTGAAGCAGTCGCAGAAGCGGACGAAACGCGCGCCCTTGATGGATGCATTGATGTCGAGCGTTCCCGCCAGCATCGCAGGCTGATTAGCCACGATCCCAATCGGGCGGCCGTCCAACCGTGCGAACCCTACCACGATGTTCTTGGCGTAGTGATCCTGCACCTCAAAAAAGTAGCCGTCATCTACAACCGCGTGAATCACGTCCTTCATGTCATAAGGCAGGTTCGACTGTTCGGGCACGATGTTGTCCAGCGCACCGTCGGCGCGGTCAATCGGATCCGACGAAGCTTTCCGCGGCGGATCATCGATATTGTTTGAGGGCAGGAAGCTGAAAAGCTCCCGCACCATCGACAGACATTCAGCATCGTCGTGCGCTAAAAAGTGCGCCACGCCTGAGGTTTCGTTGTGCGTCAGGGCGCCGCCCAGTTGTTCTTTCGTGACGTCCTCATGCGTGACCGTCTTGATCACGTCCGGCCCCGTGATGAACATGTACGAAGTCTTGTCCACCATGAAAACGAAATCTGTAATGGCCGGCGAATAGACCGCCCCGCCTGCGCACGGTCCCATGACCGCCGAAATCTGCGGCACCACACCGCTGTAGAGGGTATTGCGCAGAAAAATGTCGGCGTAGCCCGCCAGTGACATCACGCCCTCCTGAATACGCGCGCCGCCTGAATCGTTCAGCCCAATCACGGGCGCGCCCGTCTTCGCTGCAAGGTCCATGATCTTCACGATCTTCGCCGCATTCGTCTCGGACAGCGACCCGCCAAACACGGTAAAATCTTGCGCGAACACATACACCAGCCG
Source organism: Acidobacteriota bacterium (assembly GCA_003225005.1). Classification (GTDB taxonomy): domain Bacteria; phylum Acidobacteriota; class Terriglobia; order Terriglobales; family Acidobacteriaceae; genus Sulfotelmatobacter. Next base: position 21,391 of record QIAN01000296.1, read on the forward strand.
ACCTTCAATCCGTCCATAGCCCGTAATGAAACCATCTCCATAGTACTTTTGCTCGGCCATGCCGAAGTCATTGCAGCGGTGCGTAACCAATTTGTCGGTCTCCTCGAAAGAGCCGTCGTCCAGCAGGAACTCGATGCGCTCCCGCGCCGACATCTTCCCTTCTTTGTGCTGCCGTTCGCGGCGCTTTTCGCCGCCGCCCTGTTCGGCAAGGCGATTGCGTTTCTTGAGTTCGGCCAGTTTGTCTTCGTGTTTCATGGCGCAGCGATTATAGCGGTTGGAAAGCGTGCGTGTTCGGATCAGCGGAAGCAATTTGGCGAGAGCGGAAAACTGGGTGTTGCGGAAAATGAAGCTTGCCAGGTATGGGAAGTCGTGCCCTGATGCAGGGAAGGCTAAGAGCCGAAAGCCCTGCCTGCTTCAAAACCGATCATTGCTTCCGAAGGTGGAGGCTATGTTTTCGTGACCAGAGTGATCACTTTCCCGTGCGCCAATCCCACACCGGGTTGCCCTTGTCGTCTCGGAACTGGAGAGTATCGTTGCCCTTTACCAATTGCCGGGCGAGGATTACGTCCAAGGCCTCCAGTTTGACTTTTGAACCCGTGACTGCAATCTCGTCACCTTTGGCGAAATTGATGCCCATCTCTTCTTGAAATGCTTTGGGGCAGACGTAGATGTAGACCTTGTCGTCCCCATTCTTGATGACGAGCTCTGTGATGTCCCTTTTCGCTCCTAGAGGAAGGAGCTTTACTTCATCCACCACTCCTTTGGTTTTCATTTCGGAATGGAGGTCGTACTTGGGAAGGCCACCTGCATCTTGCGAGGGTTTTTGCGCCGGCGCCATGGTGACGCACAACACTAAAAACAAGGCTAATCGCAACGGTGTTTTGGTGACTGGGGAACGCAGGATGGAGTTTTTCAGACTAAGTAGCACGGGGTCTCCTAGTGGCCGGCCGAGAACCCGATATGGGGCAAGGCGCGTTTCCGTCGCGCACGGCCCGGAGAAACAATGAGCTGCGGTTCTCGGGTTTGCCAAAACGATTCTCTTAGCTATAAAGCCGTCTATTGGTTCGTCCACTAGGAAGACAACAAGAGGATGGTACACCCTGTTGGCCTTGCAGGCTACGGCTTTCCGGCAGCGGAGGGGCCGTCCCTAAAAGGGGGAAGGCGCAGGGTTGGCATCGATACGAATCTCCCTTCTGGGAGACCTGCTGTTCTGGGTGCGCGAGCCGCAATCCGAATTCGGGAAAGGGCATGGTCAAACCGATCATGAAGCGTCTGGTGGGAGCGGTTGTACCCCTATACTGTGGGCGTGGCGATTGTAGACAGGACTTCTGACGCGAACCTGCAGATCGACCGGCTGGCAGCAACTACCGCTTCGCCGCCTAACTGGGAAGCGGACCTGATCAGCCCCCTGAGGCGGTATTGGGGGTACAGTTCGTTTCGTCCTCTGCAGGAGCGAATCGTTCGCAGCTTGCTGGCAGGGCACGATACTTGCGTGGTGATGCCGACGGGCGGGGGCAAATCGTTGTGCTACCAGTTGCCGGCGCTGGTGTCGGGGAAGACGGCAGTGGTGATTTCTCCTTTGATTGCGTTGATGCAGGATCAGGCGGCGGCTTTGGCGCAAATGGGGATTCCGGCGGCGGTGTTGAACAGCACTTTGGCGGCTGATGCGCAAGCGGCGGTCATGGGCAAGGCGCGGGCGGGGGAGTATCGGCTCCTTTATCTCTCTCCGGAGCGGCTAGTTCGAGCCGATACCGTAGGCTGGCTGCGGCAGGTTCCGGTGGCATTTTTTGCCATTGATGAGGCTCATTGTATTTCTGAGTGGGGGCATGAGTTTCGTCCAGAATACAGGCAGCTTAGCCGGTTGCGGACGCATTTTGCCGAGCATCCGATTGCGGCCTTTACGGCGAGTGCTACGCGGCAGGTGCGGCATGACATCCTGGCACAGCTACAGTTGCGAAATCCGGACAAGTATATTGCGAGCTTTTATCGTTCGAACTTGCGCTATCTGGTGCGGGAATGCGATGGCGGCGAACAGATGGATTTGCTGGTGCGCGGGCTGCGCAACTACAGCGATGGCAACATGATTGTGTACGCTCCGACGATTGCGCGGGTGGAAGAGACAGTGGACTATCTCGAGGAACAGGGGATTGCTGCGGTGCCGTATCACGGGAAGATGGAGACGGAGGCTCGCAAACGCAATCAGGAACGGTGGATGTCGGACGAAGTGCGCGTTTTGGTGGGCACGATTGCGTTTGGATTGGGAATTAATAAGGCGACGGTGCGAGCAGTGATTCATCTGGCGCTGCCGAAGTCGATTGAGCAGTACTACCAGGAGGCGGGGCGCGCCGGGCGGGATGGTAATTCGGCGGATTGCATCCTGCTTTGGCAGCAGCGTGATGCGGGCTTGCTAGCTTTCTTTATTGGGAAAATTGCCGATGCTGCGGAGAAAGAGCGGTCCTGGGAGCGCTATCACATCATTCGGCGGTTTGTGGATTCGGATGCTTGCCGACACCGGCAGATTTGTTGGCATTTTGGCGAGCGCCTGAAGCGGGAGGAGTGTGGGGCTTGTGATGTTTGCGGGTCAGCGCCGGGATGGTTGTCTGCCCCGGTCGAGGGAGTTCGGCCTAAGCGGAAACGGTTTGCACCAGTGCTGGCGAGTGGGCTGCGGATGGGGCAAGGTCCGGCCAAGGAAGCGGCGCAGCCAGGAGCCCAGCAGGCCAGGATTCCGGTTGAGGCTGGGACCACATCGGCAACGGCGGCGGTTGATCCCGAGTTGCGCGAATATCTTCGCGAGTGGAGGCGGGTGACGGCGAAGGAGCGAGGAGTTTCGGCGTTTATCGTTATGCATGACACTTCGCTTGATGAACTTTCGAGGCGGCCTCCCGCATCGCTGGCCGAGTTAGGCAATATTTCGGGGTTTGGTGAGCGCAAGGTCGAGAAATATGGCGTGCCGATTCTCGAGGCGCTGGGGCGATTTCGTGGAGGCGCGCGGGCAAGCACTCTGAGCGAGAAGACTTCCAAGCCCGCAGATGAGACCTTGCGGTTGCTGGCGGAAGGCAGAAGCATCGCGGAGATTGCCACTATCCGCGGGCGGCAGGTTAGAACGGTGGTGGGGATGATTGCGAATCTGGTGGAAAAAGGGGAAGTCGAGTTTCAGGCCGCTTGGGTGGATAAAGATCGCACGGCGATTATTGCGGCGGCTTGCGCGCAACTCGGGCTGGAGCGGCTGAAGCTTTTGCAGGAATCGTTGCCCCCCGAGATTACTTTTGAGGAAATACGACTCGTGGTGGCACGGTTACGGCGATCGAAGGAAATCAGCGGTGCGGCGTCGGTGGCATAGAGCTCGGGGTGGGGCAATGGAAAGCGCTGCCGAACCTTGCTCGGCCCCGGACAGCCGAGGCGGCTGTCCCTACGGGGGGTCGTGGTGGTTCTCGTCTCAGTGTGCTTCTTCGGTGGCGGGGGCGGTGTCGGGCGTGTCGACTTTTTGCGCCGGACTTGCGGGCGGGTTGGGCGGGGGCTGGAAGTCGCCGGGATCTTTTCCGGCCATGTCTTTGCTGGACATGGCGGCGATCATGAAATTCATCCAGATGGGAAGAGCGGCATGGGCTCCAGTTTCTTTTGCTCCCAGAGATTTTTTTTCATCGTAGCCGACCCAGACTCCGCAAGTGGTTGAGGGCGAGAATCCGACGAACCAGGCGTCGGTGAAATCATTGGTGGTGCCGGTTTTGCCCGCGATCGGGAAGGGCATCTTCGACGCCGCGATCGCGGTCCCATGCATCACCACTTCATGGAGCATGCCGGTCATGATGCGTGCGGTCCGGGAGCTGATGGCATCTTTGACTTCGGGGAAATCCTCTTCCAGCACGCGGCCCTCGTAGTCGGTCACCTTGGTGATGTAGCGCGGGGTGATTCGGACTCCGTCGTTGGGGAACACGCTGTAGGCGGAGGTCTGCTCGATGAGCGTGATTTCGGCCGACCCCAGTGCGACCGGCAAATATGGCGGCAACTTGGAGGTAATGCCGAAGCGTTCGGCGTAGTCGATGACACTCTTGATCCCGACTTTATTGGCCAGCTTCAACGCGGGAATGTTACGCGATTGTGCAAGCGCACGGCGCAAGGTGATGATGCCTTCGAATTTTTCGTCGTAATTGTGGGGAGAGTATGGTCCGGAAGCGGTTTCGAAAGTTGTGGGCTCATCCAGGATGGTGTCATCAGGGCTGGCGCCTTGATCGATCACCGTCGCGTACACGTAGGGCTTGAAGGATGATCCGACCTGGCGCAGCGCCTGCGTTGCGCGGTTGAACTTGGAGTCGTTGAAGTCACGTCCGCCGACCATGGCCTTGATGGCGCCGGTAGCGTTGTCGATGGCGACCAAAGCGCCCTGGGTTCCGGAATCCTGCTCGAGACTCACCCGCGCTGCGCCGTTGGCGCTGAGAGCAAGAATCTTTACGTAGCAAATGTCACCAACTTTGAGCATGGCCTGAATTTTCTGCCTGGTCCAGGCTACGTCGGGCTGGCCGATCGCGGCGGTATAGCGGCCAAACCTGAGGGTGGCAATCCCGCTGCCGGCGCCGGTGACCAGCGCATGAATGTATCCATTGACCTCAGGCTCGCTATCCCAGTCGGCATCGTGATAGCGGTTGGGGACAATTCCCTGGGCAAGAATATTTTCCAATTGTCCCTTCCAGCCGTGACGGTGCTCGTAAGCCGCCAGACCGTCGAGCACGGACTGATTCGCGGCTTTCTGTAAATCCGTGTCGAGCGAAGTGTAGACGCGCAATCCGCCTTCGTGAACCTGATCGGCACCGTACTTTGTTTCGAGGTAGCGGCGAATCTCTTCGACGAAATACGGCGCGAGTGAATTGGGATCGTGTTGCAGATGCAAAGCGACCGGCGCGGAACGAGCGTCGGCAGCCTGTGCGGCTGTGATTTTTCCATCCTCCAGCATGGCATTGATCACCAGGTTGCGCCGCTTTTGCGCGCGCTCGGGATGGTTGATGGGTGAGTAAATGCCTGGTCCCTTGGGCAGGCCGGCGAGCAGCGCGGCTTCAGTTAGCGTCAGACTCCTTGCCGGCTTGCTGAAGTAATATTCAGAAGCGGCCTCGAATCCGTAAACACCATGACCGAGGAAAATCTGATTGGCATAGAGCGTGAAGATTTGCGGCTTGGTGAAGCGACGCTCAATCTGAATCGCGAGCATGGTTTCCTGCACCTTGCGGTGAAAGGAGCGATCGGGCGAAAGGAAGAGGTTGCGCGCCAGTTGCATCGTGAGCGTGGAAGCGCCCTGCAGCCGGCCTCCAGACTCGATATCGCGGTAAGCAGCGCCGACAATCCGCCAGAAATTAATGCCGGAGTGACGATAGAAGTCTTTGTCTTCTATGGAGACCAGCGCGTCACGCAATACGGACGGGAAATCTTCGTAAGTGGCAACCACACGGCGTTGCAAGGCAAACGATCCAATCACTCGGCTGTGATCGTCATAGAGTTCGGTCACTGAGCTGGGACGGTAAGCCTCGAGAGCGTCGACCTGAGGAAGATCCGTGGTGTAGACGAGCATGAGTCCGGCCGTGGCGCCGACCAGCGCAGCTATCAGAAACAACAGGCCGAAGAGGACGCGGCCCACCAGCTTCCGTCCGGCAATCTCCACCGGCGGAAGATCTTCGTAGAGCCTTTTCATTGGCGGATGTGGTCAGGATAACAGGGAGTCGAGTGGGCGGCTACGAATAGCGCAGCCGGACGAAATAGCGGCAACAAACAAATTGCGCACCTCGAAGATGCGCGATCAACTTGCCAAATATGGAGCAAAGACTAAACCGCCTAGCCGTTGTGACTCTGCAACACTTCGACGGCCTTCTTGAGTTGGTCATCCTGCGTATTCTTGGGCTTGGCTTCGGGCTGAGGAGTTGTCTCCTGCTCGTCGTCCTCCGGGCCAACGCTATCTTCTGCGTCAGCCACCACCAGAGTAGGCGTGACCGATGCGTCCTGAATGGCCTTGCCGCTGGGCGAATAGTACTTGGCCACGGACAGAATTAAGGCGGAGCCGTCGGGCAGATCGATGGTTTTTTGCACCGAACCGTCGCCGAAGGTTTTTTCGCCGACCACATCGCCGCGGGCGTTTTCGAGAATCGCTGCCGCAACAATCTCAGCCGCCCCGGCCGTACCCTTATTAACCAGGACAGCTATGGGAAGGATTGTTATAGCCTTCGAAGGCTCGGCGTTGAAGGCCTCGCGAGGATGCTTTTGGCCTTGCAGGTACGTGATGGTGCCATGATTGAGAAAGAGATTTGCGGTCGAGATGCCCTCAGACTCTTCTCCGTCGGAATCATTACGCAAATCCAGGATGAACTTTTTCGCGCCGGACTGCTCGAGAGACTTGATCTTGCCGGCGATCTCCTGTGTCTTACCCCTGGTAAGAGCGTCAACCTTAATGTAGCCGATTCCATCTTCTATCATTTTCTCGGCAACGGGAGGAATGCTGACGACGTCGCGGGTGATAACCACTTTCTGGGGTTCTGCCCGCCGGGCACGGACAACAGAAACCGTCACATTTGAGCCGGGTTGCCCAGAAAGCACGTTACGAATTTCAGCCAATGACATGTCGCGGGTACTCTGACCCTCGATCGACTCGAAAATGTCGGTCGATTCTATGCCCGCTTTTTCAGCAGGCGAACCGGGCAATACCGAGACCACGTCGGCGTAACCAAAGCGCTTCGAGATGGTTGCGCCGATCTCGCCTTTCGACTCCTGCTTATGAGTCTTATACTGCTTGTAGGCCTCAGCGGTGAGGTAGCTGGAATTGGAATCCAGGGACTCGAGCAGGCCGTGCAGGGCGCCATCGGTCACCTTGGGAATGTTGGGCTCTTCGACGTACTCGCTGCGCACGCGCGACAGAACCTCGCTGTAAACTTGCAACTGGCGGTAAGCGCCGTCGTTCGACGAGGCGTGCACGCCTCCCATGGACCCGACTACAACAAACAACAGGACGGCGAATGACGAGACCAGAATCGCGGCTTTGATTTTCATAGACATCAGAGTTGATCGTTTTCTAGGACGGGATTACTTCCCAAGGACCTAATTATCATTATATCCCTAGTAGATGCGGGTTTTTGCTCCTCGGCTGCTCAATTTACGCCTCTTCGGTAACCCTCTCAAAATGCTTGGGCTTGAGTCCAAAGATCGGCCCTCTGTCGCAGCCGGCCGCCATCTTCGATAGGTTCGGGCGCACCCGATCTCTCTGATGATGAGACGAGAGACGCCCTGCTCTGTCACCCTGGCTTTCTCCAAAATCACGACGTGGGTTTGAAGCTGAGAGTGACTGTGGTGCGCGCGACGGTGGGTCGCCCATTGAAAGAATAAGGTTTGAAGTGCCACTGCTTTACGGCCTCGATGGCGGCTCGAGCGAAGGCCAGAGAACCTTGCAGAACCTTGACGTCTTCGACGGCACCATCACGGCCAATGAGTACCTGCAAAACGACCGTACCCTGCAGCCGGCTGGCCCGCGCAGACTCGGGATAGGTCGGCTCAACTTGTTGCGCCAGAAGTGCCCGTGCCGTGGCCTCGGGCAGATCGACCGGTCCGATCGAGGGCAGTGCGGCCTCTGCCGGCTTGGTGCCTCCTGCCGCGGGAGTCATTGCAGCGCTCTGGGACTGAAGGCTACGAGGAATTCCGGCGCGGGTTGGGATGGAAGTCGGATGCCCTTGGGGATGGCTCTGCGGGGCCGATGGAGTGGGCGTTCGCATCGAGGGTGAGGGTGCGTTCGATGGATTCGTGCTCAACTGCTGCGGCTGTGACGGAACCGGTGAGGAGAGTCCGGAACCATTGCCGGGGGAGACGCCAACCGACTGGTTATCAGCGGGAATCTGCGTCACCGGCGCCTGATTCTCTTCCCCACGAACTTGTGCACTCTGGGTTTGTGCGGACTGTATCGGTCCGTTCGGCTCTTGATCGCTGGCGCCAGTGTTGCCAGGGTCAATCTGATTCGGCCCGGAGTCCCCCAACGAGCCATTTGTCGGCTTGGCAGTGGGGTCCACTACCGGAAAGACCTGAATCTGCGAGGGGTCAGTGGTCGCGTCGGGGATGTTTTCGGGAACGGGCAACTTGTACTCATCACCCGCCTGGCCAAAATTCTCATGGGCATCGATTTGAGGCGGAGCCGCGGGTTGCGGATGGAGCCAAGCGTGTCCGGAATGCACTGCATGGGCATATAGCAAGCGCAGCTTCTCACGCCATAGCGCACGCGGCACTTTTGGGTAGGCCCCTCCACAGGTCAACACCAGTGCGGCTGCCAGGAGAATCTTGCGGAGCTTAGCGCTTGATTTCGCCACAGCCGGATGAGCGATCTTCTCCGGCTCCTGCATATTCGGAGCTGACGCGGCAGGATCCGATTTAAGTAGTCTGTCCGACGCAGCTGGGAGATCGCCACGGCGACTTTGAGACCATTCGGCTTCGATCGCCGACCTTGGGTTACTTTGAAGTTGGCGCGGAGCTTCGCGAGGCGGCTCGGCAGTTTTCACTGAGGCTGCCATGGCTTCCAACTCGCTGAGCGTATCGACTTCCGCTTGGAGGCGACTCTTAAGGGAATTCGACACTTCCGACCGAGGATCGAACTGAGCGCTCAGACCGGAGGCCGCAGGCTGCATGAATTCTCCAGCGCGAACCCCGTGATGCGGCGCGAGCGCCGGGGCTGCGGCGGCCGCCATGGCGGTGCTTGCCCGGGATACCTGCGGCTTAGATATTGCAGGCTCCAGTTTGGCACGCAGAAGATCTCTGGCGGTGCCGAGAGTGTCTTTGACCTGACTGGGAACAATCGGCTTGCGCAGAACAGAGTTGGCGCCCGCCTGCAATGCCTTCGGGACAGTGGCTTCATCCTTAATGATGGCAAGCGTCAGAGGACGCCGTGTAGCTTTTAGTTCACGCGCCGTCTTGAGCAGAAAGCTGGCCTCGGGTTCATCATCCCAATCGGCGATAACGATATGAAACGGATGATTAGTGAGCCTCTCCACAGCCTCCAGAGCGTTTCGACAATGCTCTCCCTCCATGCCGAGTTCGGTGATGACACGCCAAAGCGACTGGGCGGTGGCTTCATCCGAGGCAAACAAGAGACAGCGCAAGACCATAGTAATTAGCCTAGGTGGTTGTAGTAACCAGAACAAGTTACCGAGGTGGAAGGCGAGTTTCCTCTGACACCAGGCGACTGCGCGCGGCGGTACATGTTCCATGGTACATGTCCGCCGGTATATGTCATCGGGATCGGTAGTTGGTATCCGGCACCGCGGGCGCACGCGGTAGAATGCTCGGTCCGTGATTTTATCGCGGGCTGCGATTGGTCGGGAATACCCCGCCCGCTTTCTACGCCATTGCGCGAAGTCGCGGAGACTAGCAAGCTAGGTCTCCAAGCTACAACATGGACAAGAGCCTATGCAGACGGCGGACGTTGTCATTATCGGTGGCGGAATTGTTGGTTCGAGCATTGCTTATTACCTCACTGATGCGGGATGCCGCAAGGTTCTGGTTATTGAGCGGGAATCGGCGCAGGGCAAGGGATCGACGGGCAAGAGCATGGGCGGAGTGCGGGCGCAGTTCTCGACGCCGGTCAATATTACGATGTCGCTCTATTCGATTCCTTTTTATGCCAGCTTCGATGAGCGTCTGGGATATCCCTGCGACTACCGGCCGCAAGGATATCTGTTTTGCGCGACCAGCGACAAACACATGGGCTACCTGCGGGCGAATTATGCAAAACAGGTTTCCATGGGACTGAAAGGCGTAAGGCTGATCACGGGGGATGAGATTCGCAGTATGTTTCCGCAGCTGCGCGGGGATGATCTTGTGGGTGGAAGTTTTTGCTCGACAGACGGCTTCGTCGATCCCCACAGCGCGATGACGGGGTTCATGACCTGCGCGGTTGATCACGGGGCGACCTTGTGGAAGAACACTGCAGTGACGGGGATTGTGCGCGATGGGCGCGGCGTCTCCGGCGTAGAAACGACGCGTGGGTCCGTGGTGACTCGCAAGGTTGTGAATTGCGCGGGCGCCTGGGCGGCGGGAGTTGCGAGCTTAGCAGGCGTGAAATTGCCGGTGGAACCTCTTCGCCGGATGCTGGTGCCGAGCGAGCCCCTTGATGAGTTTCCTCATACCGCGCCTATGATTATCGACATGTCGAACGGATTCCACTTTCGGCCGGAGAGCCGCGGATTTCTTCTGGCCTGGAACGATCCTGAGGAGACACCGGGATACAAGACAGATTTTGATGTGGCTTTCATCGAGAAAATCTTGACCAGGGCGGCGGATCGCGTCCCTTGTTTTGCTGATCTGCCGGTGAATCCGAAGCGGGCTTGGGCGGGGCTTTATGAGATGACGCCGGACCATCACCCTGTTCTGGGCGAGGTGCCCGAGGTGCCTGGATTTTTTCTGGCGAACGGGTTCAGTGGGCACGGTGTGATGCATGCTCCGGCTACAGGGAAGATTCTTAGCGACTTGATACTTACGGGGACAACGGATCTGATCGACGCGTGGTTGCTGAATCTTTCGCGCTTTGCGGAGGGGCGGATGATGCATGAGACGGCGGTGTTGTGATGGATAGCGATAGCGAAACAGAGTCTTATATCGTCGAGATCGCGAACAACGGCCGCAGAGGCCGCTGCGAGGTGCAAGGGTTGAAGTCCTACGAGGCATAGCGATTGCAGGAACGGAACTACTGGTTGACAACGACTTCGATGCCGACGGGGAATCGTACCCAGGCGCTGCCTGAGCGTGTCGATGTGGCGGTGATTGGCGGGGGTTTCACGGGGCTGTCGGGGGCGCGCACTTTGGCCAAACGGGGCGCGAAAGTCGCGGTGCTCGAAGCCGAGACTGTGGGCTGGGGTGCAAGTTCGCGCAATGGCGGCATGGTGCTCACGGGCATGAAACTGGGCGTGAACAAGCTGATTTCGATGTATGGACCTGAGCTGACTAGACGAATGTATGCGGCTTCGCTGGCGACGATTGATTGCGTGGAGCAGACTGTGCGCGAGGAAGGGATCAACTGCAACTTCTCGCGCTGTGGGCACTTAGAAGTAGCCTGTAAACAAAAACACTTCGCTGACTATGCGCGGCAGGCGGAGGTGATCGCGAAGGAGTTTAACCACGGTCTGCGTGTCGTGCAGAAAAATGAGCTGGGCGCGGAAATTGGATCGAATATTTATTACGGCGGCATGGTGGATGAAGTAAGTGCGGGATTGAATCCGGCTCGTTATGTGGCTGGCCTGGGTAAGGCAGCCCTGAGAGCGGGCGCACAGATTTTTGAGCATGCGCCTGTGCAACATATGGAGCGGGCGGCGCACGAAGGCGAACAGGGCTGGAAGATCTCGACATCGCGCGGAACCTTGTGGTCACAGGAAGTGTTTGTGGGAACGAGCGGGTATACGGGCAGTGCTACCCCTGCCTTGCGAAAGAAAATCATTCCGATCGGGTCGTTCATCATAACCACCGAAATTTTGCCGGAGAAGCTGGCACGGGAGTTGAGCCCTCGCAACCGTATGATCTACGACTCGAAGAATTATCTTTACTACTACCGGCTGACGCCGGATCGGCGCATGCTGTTCGGCGGGCGTGCGGCATTTTTCCCGGAGAATGATCGGACGGTTCGGCGGAGTGCCGAGATTTTGCGGCAAGGCATGATTGATGTGTATCCCCAGTTGCGCGATGCGAAGGTCGATTACGTCTGGGGAGGAACGCTCGACTTCGCATTCGACATCATGCCGCATGCAGGGCAGTTGGACGGCATGTACTATGCTGTCGGGTATGCGGGACACGGCGTGGCGATGGCGACTTATCAGGGGCAAAAGGTGGCGGAGTTAATGGCCGGGGACAAGCCGGAGAATCCCTTTGTGGGAATCCCTTTCCCGGGGGCGCCGCTGGGGTTGTACAACGGGAGGCCGTGGTTTCTGCCGTTTGCGGGAGCCTGGTACAAGTTTTTGGATTGGGTGAGTTAGAACACTGTCAACCAAGCTGTTGCCCGAGTCCCTTGAACGGATTACGAATGGTCAGTTGACCATCAATGATCTGACCGTCCTGAAAATCTTCAGAATAGAGCGTTACGCAACCAGCTTCCAGGGCTGCGGCAGCGATGAGCGCATCATAGATGCCGTAGCTGTACTGCTCCGCGATCCGCAATGCGGTTTCGTGGGTTTGAGCCGTGATGGGGATTGGCGTCGCGCACAAGACCCGGATGGCCGCCAATGCCTCTCTGACTTCCGCCCAAGGCATTCGAATTTTGCGGCGAGCCACTGACGTGAACTCGTTCACAACCTGGACACTGAGAATGCCGCCCATCCGAAGTAACTCCTCGGCCCGAGTACCGCGTGGATCTTCCTGCGCGACAGCATAGATCAGTACGTTGCTATCGAGGAAGGCTTTAGCGGGCATTCGCGTCTGCGCGGTCAAAGACGAATCCTGGGGGCAAACGACGCCGCAACTTCCGCAGACGAGCTAGGGCGCGTTCTCTGCTCTGATCGCGACTGACCTCGAAGACCCTACCGCCGGCGATTCGAATCTCGATCCTATCGCCCTCTTTGAGATCGAGAGCCTCCACCACCGCTGCTGGCAGGCGAATCGCCAGGCTGTTTCCCCACTTTGAAACCTGCATAAACCCCATTAGATCTACGTTATAATTGTATATCTAAGGGGAGCCGCGGGCAACGATCTTGTACACCACCGGCCCCAGCGCCAGCGCGATTGCGCCGCCGATCATCCCGAAGCGGTCACTGCCGAGCAGGGCCAGGATTGCCATCACCAGGGGCGCGGCTACCACATAGAAGAGCCCCACATTTCCGCCCGGTATCGCGAATGAGCGTGGCATCGCGGGCCGAGTCCGGCGAAGTTTCCATGCCGACAGCACCGTCAGCACCGTCGTGGCGGAGCGCAACCAGATATAAACGGAGATGAGTTGGGTGAGGCTCTGGCGCGCCAGTAGACCGTAGATGATCGCCGAGACTGCGATGGCCAGCCACGGCGTGCCGTAACCTGGATGCTTGCGGGTGAGAGCGGCGGGCAGGTAGCCGTCTTCGGCCATGGCGAAAGGCATGCGGGTGGTGGTGAGGACGGTGCTGTTGAGCAGCGCGATATTGCCCACAGTAGCGGCCAGAGTCAGCCAAGTGCCGAGCCATGATCCGCCGATTAAAGTTGCCACCTCGGAGAAGTGTCCGGTGTGCCAGTTCTGCCAGTCGCCGAGTGCGGCGAGTCCGGTGAGCGTAGTCAGAAAGTATGTGGCGATGGAGAGCGGTACTACAAGAGCGAGAGCGCGAGGATAGCTGCGCTGCGGATCTTCGACTTCCTCGGCGACGGTCGAGAGTTGCTCGTAGCCGGAGTAGAGCCACAGGCCCAAAGCCAGTCCGACGCCGAAAATTTTGAACGGAGGCTGGCGAGGAACAACAACCGGGACGAAAGGATTGTGCTGCCACTTCGCCAGGCCGATTGCGACCATTGTCACTACCGGCAGGAAGATGAAGATTTCAAGCGCGGTAGCGACCTGTCCGACCATCTGGATGCCGCGCAGGTTGATCCAGGTGATGATCGCGATCAGCGCCAGCGAGACCAGGTAGTGCTTCCAGCCGGTGATCTGGGGAAAATAGTTAGATAGATAGTCGGCAAAAAGGACGGCATAGACGCCGCCGAGCAGAAATGACGCTGACCAGTTCCACCATCCCGCGAGGAATCCCCAGAAATCTCCGAAGGCGGCGCGAGCCCAGCGGTAAAAGCCGCCTTGCACTGGCATGGCGGTGGTAAGCTCAGCCGAGACCAGCGAAACCGGAATGCACCAGAAAAACGGCAGCACCAGCAGATAGATCAACGTCATCCCCGGGCCGGATGTGGTGACCATGTCTTCGAGGCCGAAGGGACCGCCCGTCGTGTAGGAGAACATTACGAAGACGAGGTAAAAGAGGCTGGCTTTGCGGACGGCGGATTTCGTGGCGGAGGTCAAGCCTCGAGAGACCCTTCGCCTTGCTCAGGAGGACAAGTCGAGGAGCGATATCCCTTCATGGATTTAGCTTCTGCTTCAGCAGCCAGGGAACAAGATCGGGTTCGGCATAGGCCTTCAGCCAGGATTCGTGGCCCACGCCTGGGTATTCGGTGTACTGCACTCTGCCTCCCGCTGCCTTCAGTGCATCAGCCATTTTGCGTGACTCGTCTACTGGGACGGCCGGGTCATCGGTACCGTGAAAGATCCAGACGGGAGTCTTGCCCATGCGGCGCGCGGTTTCGGCGTAAGGGTCAGCGATTTTAGGATCGTCTACCAGGCTCACGTGGAGCTGTGGCAACCGCTCCGGTCCGCGGACACCGCCGCAGATAACGACGTAGGCCGCGAAACGTTTGGGATATTTCACAGCCAGATCCCAAGTGCCGTATCCGCCCATGGAAAGGCCGGTCAGGTACACCCGATTGCGGTCAGCGTGAAACTCCTTGGATGATTGATCCAGGGCGGCAAGGGCCTGGGCCTGCATATCGGGCTGGATCCAGAGCTTGTCCTTGCGGCACTGCGGCATCACGACGATGAAAGGAAAGGTCGCTGCGTGCTCTCGGATGGCGTGGCCGAGGCCGACATCAGTCTGAAGCAGTCCGTCATCGCCGTGCTCGCCCGCTCCGTGAAGGAAAACAATCACCGGCCATTTCTTGTGCGAATCGTAGTCTACGGGAACGTAGACCTGGTAGCGGTAAGTCTCTCCTTGGACGGTGACGACGCGGTTGAGGAAACCTGTTTCCTGTTTGCGAGCGCTGGCGGCGGTTGCCGTCATAAGAACCGGTAGCACAAAGCCTGCCAAAATAAGGAAGCGGGGCAAGTTGAGGCGCGTCACGGTCAGTCAGTGTACCGCAAGACGGTGATCGGCGCTGACTTCCCAACATCATGCTGCCCAAACTCCCGTAAGCGCGCCCTCGAGTTCGAGCAATTTGCGCTTCACCTCGAGGCCTCCGCCGTAGCCGCAAAGGGTGCCGTCCGAGGCGATGACCCGGTGGCAAGGCACGACTATGGCTACGGGGTTTCGATGGTTCGCCATGCCGACGGCGCGGAAGCCAGCTGGATTTCCTACGGCGCGGGCGATGGCGGCGTAGGAACGAGTTTCGCCGTAGGGAATGTCCAGAAGGGCATTCCAGCAGGCGAGCTGGAATTTTGTACCCCGTAGATCGAGAGGAAAGCTGAATTGGCGACGTTGTCCCGCGAAGTACTGCTCGAGTTCACGAACGTAGGGGAGCATCTCGCCCTCTGACTCCTGCCAGGCGATGGCTTTCTTTTCCTCACGGACGTGGCGCGGGTTGGGACGAATTGCCTGCTGACCAGGCAATCTGGCATGGAATTCCAGGGCAACCAGCCCCTGCGGGGATGCGGCGATAAAAAGCGGGCCCATCGGGGAGTTGAGGGTCGTGCGAGTGAGGGTTTCCATAAATATTGCACGGAGGCATGTGCCCAATAAGGATATCACCAGCTAAGCGCTCCAGAATCAGATGGATATGAAGGCGTCGCGCCATAGGTTGCGTCCTCAGCCGCCTCTGCTTGTGCCCATTCGGTTGACAGAAACCGAATTTTCAATAAGAGTGTCTGCTGCGTTTTCTGGAGCTCTGGCTTTGCGTTCAGAGGCGCACTTCCGTCTATGAAAAAGGGGTTACTGAGCCTCATTGGCATTGTGCTGGCGTCGGTCGTGTTAGCTAGCCTGGTCGCGTTGGCGGCGGCGGATTGGCGGCAGGTGGGCGAGACTGAGGCTGGCCACAAAGTCTCGGTGAGTTCTGTGGGGCCGTTGAAGAACAATCTGCGCACGGCCCTGGTCAAGGTGGAGTTCAAGGAGCCAACCAGGCTTCCACAAGGCGGGACGTTTGTGGAATTGCGGGCCCGTGTGCGCTTCAACTGCGGAAGCGGTGTCGCCGTGCCCAGTGCAGAGTGGCTGTATGCGCGCGACCGCAACGGCAAACTCGTCGTCAGTAAGAAAACCCGACGGGATGACGAATTCGGACAGCCCTCCGAAGGTGGCTTTATTGAAATGGCCAGTAAGTACGTTTGCGGGCAAAGCCGCTAACGGCCGATCGCTGTGAACTTCCGCCGCATAGCACTCCGGTAACCACCCCTTCCCCTTTCAGGATTTCAGCATCCAGCTTATGCTGATACTAGGGGTGGGCGCTGCGTCCCTGACATCCAATCACTTCAGTATGGGCTCATTTCATTCTT
>QIAN01000297.1 GCA_003225005.1 Acidobacteriota bacterium
CATCTATCATGGCCGGTGAACACAGAAGCTTTCCAGCGTAAGCAAGCCGAGCCGGTCAAAGACTTTGTTGCGGAGCTTCTTGTTGTCGTTGGTGTTCTTTCTCTTGGTTTTCATGCAGCGCAGCCGCATGCGAATCCAGGAGTCCAGCTTGTGGAACACTTCCCGACCCGTGAAGAACCGGGTGGCAAAGTATTGAGCCGTTCCCCGAATGACTCGGTTGAGTTCCTCAATCCGCGAGGCGTCCAGGTTATGCTTCCGGGGGGTGAGTTCTCGAATCTTGTCTTTGAACTTCTTCACCGACTTGGGCCGCATGCGCCGCGAACGGCTGGAGAGGGAAAACCCAAGAAAGGCATATCCCTTCCCATAGGAGGTCACTTGCGTTTTCTCCCGGCTCAGTTGGAGGCCGAGCCGCTGTTCGAGCACCTGCTGCACCAAGGCCAGTGCCTCTTTGGCCTGGTCCTGGCTCTGACAGAGCACCACGAAGTCGTCGGCGTAACGGACAAACCGCAGACCCGCGTGATCCAACTGCCAGTCCAGGTGGTTGAGGACAATGTTGGCCAGCAACGGAGAAACGACTCCGCCCTGAGGAGTGCCAATGGTAGTGGGTTTAAAGATGCCATTATCCATGACCCCAGACGTGAGAAACTTCTCGACAAGCCGGAGAATGTTGCCGTCAGCCACCCGTTCAGCCACCGCCTGCATGATGACCTGGTGGGGCAGGTTATCAAAGAACCCCTTGATGTCAGCGTCCAGGATCGACTGGTAGCCTTCCTCGTGGAGCTTGAGAACCGCTTCCAGAGCCATGTGGCAGTTGCGTCCCGGGCGAAAGCCGTAGGAAGCAGGATGGAACAAGGGTTCAAAGATGGGAGACAGGAGGCGGCGAACCACCTCTTGAGCTACCCGATCTCTGACTGCTGGAATACCGAGGGGGCGAAACTCCGTCTCATTTTTCGGAATGAGGTGGCGTCTCAGCGGGAGAGGCTGGAAAGAACCGGACTTGAGATCCCGCATCAACGCCCGAAGGTTCTCGGCCAGGTTGGCCTCAAACATCTTGATGCTAACCTTATCGATTCCCGCGGCGCCACGGTTGCGCTTGACAGCTTTGAAGCTGGCCCGCATCAACCCGTCGGTGATGCGTCCCGTCAGGGAGTGGGCTTTGATGATCTTGGACATGTGTAGTCTCCAGTAACGAAAACAGCCGAGTCCGACGAGCGCGCCGGTATTGGGGATGTTTCTTAGCCAACGACTGAGTTGCCCGAAAGAGGACGGGCCGGCCATTTGGCGGTTTCACTCAGCCAGCTAACTGTCCCATGACACGACAGGCCATCACACTCTCACTACGGTGTTGCGTTTCATTCCCGCTCCGGCGGGAACTACTACCGCGCTGCTGCTATCCCATGAGCCTGCAGAGCCGGAGACGGCTTCGCAGGTTCGCCGTGTCACGGACCGTTTCGGCTGAGCCTTATGGGTCACGCTTACCCTGCCCACGAGGGCAGAGACGACGTGGGACTTCACCGGTCTGGATGAAACACCCTTGTCTCCAAATGATGACGCCCATCACCCGAAGAGCCGGAGAGGATAGCCGTATCGCTTCTCTCCAGGAGACCCAGCGGGGGCCAGGTCTCATGCTTCGCCGTCAGGGCGGGGGCTCGCACGTCATTCAGGCCAACGCGCCACCCTTCGGAGTAACGCTGGCCGGCCTCTTCGCTACGCTCCATCGCTGGAACGCACTGGCTACGTTCCCCCGGGGCGAAATTGCCCCCAGGGTTTTGCCAACGTCTTCTGCACGAGTACGGACTCGCACAGGTAGGATTAAGTCTATGTTACCAACATTGACTGCACCGTTCTTACTGCGACTTAGCATTTCATCCATACGGTTCACGCGCCCTTCCAGGGCTGATCCCTTGTCTTGCCGGTTAACCCAGGGTTTTCCCTGCGCTTCGCCGCACCCTGGGCTACGACCCGCCGCCAGCCTCCGGGGGCTGAAATGAGCGTCTGGCTGTTCTTTCGAGTTTACCGACAGAAACTAGGCTAGTTAGTGGTATCGTAAATCCACGACACATCTCAGTCGCGTATTTCTTCAACGCCTCGGCCCGTGCCTCTTCAGTGATTGGGACAATGGGAGTGTAAAGGGCATGCTGCACCACTGACGCTTGCGGAACCGCTGTATTGTTGCGTGGCTATAAAATAGTCATACACAAAGCTAATAGAGGCTTTAGACCTAACCGCTCTGCGATCGAGTCGAGCTGGTTCAAATTTCCATTCGTTTGCAGCTTTCAGCGAGGCCCCTTCTAGAGAAGGAATAGACCTTATAACCTTTGATGCGGAAATGGTCCCGTCATCCTCAATGTCCACTTCCAGACACACAATTGGAGTCGGAAGGGAAAGCTGCAATGCCGGACCTGCTGAGCGATTCTCAGAAAAAAGAATTTTGGTCGATGTCGAAACGAAGTTACGGCCATTGAAAAAGCAAATATAGGCTACGGAACGAATAACCTTTCCTGCCATTCGGGCCGGTAAAAACTTCCACTGTTTGGCGGCATCAATCGATGGCTTGTCAAGCGAGGCTGTCGATTTCAAGACGTTGATCGAGGAAACAGTCCCATCTTCCTCAACGACCGCAGACAATATGACAGTGTCAGTTGCAACGGAGTTCCACGGATACAAAGCCTCTCTGGTCACAATTGGGATCGAAGCTGCATAGTCTAATGTCTCCGAAGCCTCGGCCGCTGTGACAAAACTAAATAGC
>QIAN01000298.1 GCA_003225005.1 Acidobacteriota bacterium
TCGTCTCAAAAGCCGGTTCCTCTCCATCCCCTTCTGGCGGAGACCTTGGCGCAGTGGCGGGAACGCTCCGCCAATAGAAAGTCTGAAGATTGGGTCTTCCCTAGCAGGCGGTATCGGGGCCGGAAACCGTGCTGGGGACACGCGATCTTACGCAGGTATATTCGGCCAGCGGCCAAAAAACCAGGGAATTGAAAAACGCATCGGATGGCATACTTTTCGTCGGACCTACGCGACACTTTTGAGGAGCGTCGGTACGGAATTCAAGGTGATGCAAGAGCTGATGCGGCACTCTTCTCTGCGATCCACGTTGGACATCTATGCTCAGGCGATTACGCCCGCCAAGCAGGCTGCGCAAGCGGCGGTGGTGTCACTGATGTTTCCTCCCGGGTTGAGCGGCGCACCCGTTTCCGACTCGGCAGAGAACGTGACCTAACTCAGTCGACAGGAGAGAAGTCTCAGGGAGGAAGACACAGATGGGGCGCAAAAGTGTGCCCTTTTGCACCCCGCTGTGTTTCTTGGGAATCCGCGCAAGGTCTTTATTTTGAATGGTAGGCCCGTGGGGACTCGAACCCCAGACCTCTACCGTGTCAAGGTAGCGCTCTAACCAACTGAGCTACGGGCCTTCAATGACTTACGGGCGTTTGGCCTCCGTACTGTGACCAAACTATGACTTTTTTCGACTCGGGACATGGCATCGTGCAGCCGCGTGGTGTTCCGAACGTTGTAACGGTCGAACACCGTGCGAGACCTGTGACCGCTAATCTGCATGGTGTCGGTCTCGCTGGTCCCTACGTTCACTAGATTACTGACAGCAGAACGCCGGAAGTCGTGAATGAGCACGTGCCGGCACTTTGCCTTGGCCTTCGCTGCGGCAAACTCCTTGCGGAAGTTCGTCGAGTCGAATACTGGCCCGTCCGTCTCCGATTGCTTCTTGAGCATGTCCACAAGCTCATCCGTCAACGGCAGAACGCGAGGCTGGCCGTTCTTGGTCAGCACTCCCAGCAAAGTGATTTGCTCCTTCTTCAAGTCAACCTGCGGGAAGCCGTCGTAGGACCACATGATCTTCTTGGCTTCCCCGATGCGCACTCCAGTGTAGTACAGCAGGGTCAGCAACGGCCATAGGTTTTCCGGCAGATGCGACCGGATCAAGAGGAATTGTTCCGGCGTGCAATATCCCTGGCGCGGAGGATTGACTTTCTGTTGCTCCGGGAATTCCGGGATGGTTTGGAGTTTGCCGGACCTGCGCGCGGTCCGGAACATGGATTGCAGGAGTCCGATGTTCCGGTTGATCGTTGCGCCTTCGGCTCCGTCCTTCTTGCGCGTCTCGACGAAAGCGCGGATCGCGGCTTGCGTGATGGCCGAGACCTTCCAGGCAGCGAAGAACTTATCCAGGTGGATCATGCCCCAAACGGTCGGCTCTTTTTTCCCGGTTTCTTTGTTGAGCTTGTGTTTGAGGCTCCTGAATCCTCGAGTCTCGTAGCGATCCAGCAAGTCTTTCCGAATGTCCTCATAGCGCAGCCCCTTCCCGATGGTTGAGTCGACGCCTAGACCGATTGATTCGAACCTCTGCGCCAGAATATCCTTGGCCTTCTGGATCGCTTCCCGCAACTTCTTCGGCGCGACCTTCACTCCGCTTGACTCTCGCACACGCTTACCGCTCGGCGTTCGATAGTCCAGCCACAGGCAAGCCGATTGCGGATTCTCGTACACACACCCCTTGTCAGCCCTCCAGCGTCTAGGCTTTGCCGTTTTCTCCGCGGGTCCTTCCACGTTCACTGCCTCCGCTGCAGCTGTGACCAAATTATGACAGATAAAGGTAGCGTCCCGCAATAACCGCGACGGGATCACGCCAAGTGCTTTTTCTTTTCCAGCCATTTGTCCAGGTCTTGCCTGTCAATAATGAAACGCTTCCCTAGCTTCGTGAAGGGAAGCTCACAGGTGGAAATGAGTCGCCGTATAGCTGGCACAGTTGTGCTCAGATACGCAGCGGCTTCCTGGATGGTGATTCCGCGTGATTGCATCTGGTGCGGTTCCAAAAACTGGAACAGATGCTACTATACGTACAGCACTATGGCAAGCACATATTGGTGAGGCCCACCCACACGAAAATAGTCGTTGGTAGCCCGAGCAAGGCAGGGAATTCCCTTACTACTATACATATAGTATTACGGATTGTGCTGTACAGCATCTAAGGAGGCAGTTCACCGGACCGTGCAGTCGTATCGCGACGCGTGGAGGCTTTTTCTTCGCTTCACGGCCAAGCGGCGAAAACGACCAGTGGCAGACCTTGAGTTAGAGGATTTTACGGAGGCCGATGTCCTTTCGTTCTTAAATCATATCGAGCATGAGCGCCATTCCACCACAATCACTCGAAATTGCAGACTTGCGGCATTACGGAGCTTCTTCTCTTTTGTCGCAGAGCACGAGCCTCTGGCTGCTAAGCAATGCGCCGAGGTTCTTCATGTACCTTTCAAGCTGGCTTGGCTCGACTCTCTCTAGCGCCGTCAATCAGACGGCATTGCACATACAACTGGCAGGTCGAACTATGTCGGAGGAGTTAGAAAGGCCATGCGCCGAGGGCTCGCCGATCCGGTTACTACACCGAACGCAGGTTCTCGGATTCACGAGCTTCTTCCTCACCCTACACTCTTGTCAGTGCTTCTCGGTCTCTCGCCTAAAATTCTATAGAGGAACATGACAAGAACTTGAGAGAATTCCCTGATGAATTCTTGGTCGCGCTTTGGAATTCGTTGCGTTGCGCGTCGAATGACGGCTCACCGCGCGACCGGGCTTCCTCACCTACTGGGTCTGTTTCTTCTACTAAACTATCCAGCATCGATGAGCGCCCAGGAACCAAAACAGACGTTGCCCTCAGACCATGTCATTCGTGTCAGCGTCGACCGTATCAATGTAGGTGTCACTGTGAGGGACTCACACGGCCACTCCGTCAAGGGACTCCGCCGCGAAGACTTTCAAGTCTTCGACAGCGGAGTGGAACAGCCCATCACTGGCTTTGTTCCAGCTGAAGATCCCGCCCAACTCGTTTTTTTGGTTGAAAGCAGTACCGCGGATATTCTCCTCGCGAAGCTCGGGAAGAGTCCCTTCGTTGGCGCGGATACTCTCTTGAACAACATCTCCGCCGTCGACCGCGTCGCGATTGTCACCTTCTCGAATGGCCCGCAACTGGTCCTCGATTTCACCTCTAATAAATTTGAGGCAGGACTCGCGCTTAAGGACCTAAATTTCCGGCTTCTGCATTCCAGTGCAGGCTCAGGTTTGGTAAACCTGTCCTCCAGCGTTGCAGCGACCCTCGACTGGCTCGCATCCGTCCACGGAAGCAAGATCATTTTGCTTCTCTCTACCGGGATCGATACATCTCCACCTGAAAGTTGGCAGATCCTCCAGGAAAAGCTCAAAACGTCGGACGTACACATCCTGGCGCTTTCGATGTTCGGTGATTTCCGCAAACCTGCCAAGCACAGGAAATTATCCCCTGACGACCGCGCAGATCGAATTTTCCTCAAGCAAGGCATAACTCAGTCCGATCAATTGTTACGTGGGCTTTCGGAGACTACCGGTGGCCACGCCTATTTCCCCAAGAACCCAAAGGATTTCGATCATGCTTACGCTGAAATCGCTCAACTCGTTCGCTGCCAGTATGATCTCGAATTTGTCCCGTCAGCATCCGACGGCCGGGTCCATTCCATCAAAGTTAAGGTGAAGCACTTTGGGTATCACGTAGATTACCGCCAGGCTTACCTCGCCCCTCTTCCACTCTCAAAATTAAGGGGCCTCTTCATCACCGGCTGCAGACCCGCCTAGCTAAAGGGTGTTGCAAAACCCCTGATTTTTCAAATTCCGTCGGCTGAGTCAAAAATTTCCTGGGGCAACGTGGCTCGTTGTTGTTTTGAGCTGCCGTCTTTGACTGGCGACCGCCAAATTCCGATCGTCTTCGGTGGCCCATGGTTTTCTTGCCCGGGTGGGCCCATATTTCCCTTACTCCACGCATCCTCGAGGACCAAAGATGTGAGCGGCCCAGCACGAGCCGGACCGAATTGCTTGCTTTCGACAACCGATGCAGTGGGCGAGCCAGACGCGGGTT
>QIAN01000299.1 GCA_003225005.1 Acidobacteriota bacterium
CACATACCCTGCTAGAGCGCGACGGCTCCCGCTACGCCTACCGGCTCACCGAAAAAGGCATCCGCGTGGCCCTCATGTTCACTCTCTTCCACCAGCGCGTCTGCGGCCCCTTGGCCAACAGCCTGTTCCACCGCCAACCCACACAACTCCACACCCCCACCAGCAAATTTCAAGCCGCTTATGCAAAAGCCGACGCTTCGATTCAACAGGTCATCGATCTACTTGCCGCTTGAAACTCTGAGAGATAAATTCTCAGACCTCAGGTTCAAGAACCTAAGGACTTACAGAGCACGGACGGCACTCTAAGGACATGGAAATACCCGGTAGTTCACGTTAAGTGATTGCCTTGCGAGTGGCTTCCTGGCGGTCGATGGTCTGCAATGTTTCGGAAGCCTGAGCTTTTTTAAGTGGCCCCTTTTCTTCGGGCTCCGGATCTGCGGCTTCTATGATGGATACATTCCCTCAACCAAGTGGGATCCCTGCACGGGTGTCGGCAGTCCCAAAGGATATGTTGGGAAGTGAGCCTTGTCACACCATGTGACACGGCCATCCTGTTCGTAGGCCTTGCCGGAATGGCAGGGCCTTTTTTCAGCACTTGTGGGACGCTCAGCAAATCGGTGACTTAGATGGGCGGCAGGTTTTCCTGCATCCAGAAAACAATCGGCATCGCTATTCTCTGCCGGATCGAGAAGAAGCCCTAAAGCTGAGGTCGTTTCGACCTCACACGTTCCGGGATGAGTTTACCTGTCGTTAACCGTATAGTACTCAGATCCCCTCTAATGAGCGTTAAGGCGATATTGCAACAGCAACTCACTAGACGATCCACAACTTCTTGCATTGTGTAGCGGCTCCTCACTTCACCAAGTCGAAGGGCCAATGCCCACCCGACGCTGTCCTTCCGTGATGCCAGTATCCAGACGTTACAGGGGTATCCTTGACCGATTGACGATTACCACGTTCCGGGCAAAATATGGAATGTCCGCATTGCCAGAGCCAAATTAACCTGTACTCAAAGAACTGTAACTGCTGCGGTGAGGCTATTCCGTCCGGGCAGTACCTTTTAGAGGAATCCGGCGTGATTGAGCCCGCGCATGCCGTCACCCCCGCTGCTCTCCATTCGACTCCAGTTCGCAATGCAGGCAGATACCGTTTCGCCAGGCTAGGCGACCGCTTTATCGCCTTCGTGTTGGACACAGCACTCCTTTTCGGCCTGTTCGCTGTTGTGGATGCTTGGGTCTTTATGCGATGGGGCTGGGTTGACGGGAGTGAATTGCAGCTCACAACCGCCTCCCTCCTGATCGCTATAACGCTGAACGCCACCATACTCTTCCTTTATGGCTGGCTGCTGGAAGCAGGATGTGGCGCTACCCTCGGCAAGGCTATGGTGGGAATTCGAGTTGTGGGAACCACGCAGCGCGGCTCCGTATCTGCCTGCGCCGTGCGCAATGTTCTGAGGATCGTAGACGGTCTTGGCTTTTACCTTGTTGGAACTGTCGTGGCTGCGTGTTCCGATATTCGCCAACGAATCGGCGATATTTGCGCCCAGACGGCGGTAATTGAAGAAAGCTTCGGGGTCGGTATCAGGGTGACGGCGATCGGGCTATGGATAGCGATCCTGGCCGGAGCCGGGTGGGCTGTGCCTCGCATATGTTCAGCCAACAATCCCGTACACACCCCTTATCTAGGCCAAGTTGTTGTCCGCACCGGCAGAACCGGAAATTCTGCTTATTTCAGGATCGCTGGCTTCACCGTGGACGTTCAACTCGCTTCGACCACACCTTAGACCGCGACCCGGTTTCCATTCACTAACCCCGGTTGAGTCTCCACGGGCGTCTTGCTTTATGCTTCGAGGGGTTATCCAACCGCCAATACTGGACGAGTGGTCGCCTTCCCGGGCTGCGAACCTACTCACGGGTTGCGGACTACCCGCTCGCCTAACTGCTTTGCCGGAGCCAGCAAGATCAGGACTGCGCCGATGACCCCAAACACAGCCGCGGCAATCAGCAGACCTTCGCGTTCGTTCGGGAGGTGAACTGCCATGACCGCCATGACGGCGGCATGAGCAATATTCAACCATGCGGCGAAGGCGATCACGCCGCGATTCGCTGACGGATTACGCGCTGCCACCAGCAAGAAAATCCCCATTGTGACATAGAGACTAAGGCCCATCGGCTCGGCGTCCTCCCTATTCGCTTGCCAACCACTGCGTACAGACGTAATCAAGGGATAAACGGCAGCCACAAATATCAATCCAAACAATACCAACAGAATTCTTAGCGTCTTGTTTCGATTCATGGTGCCCTCCGGCTGCATCGGGTAATCTGCAAAAGACACACAAGCCTCACGAAACGCGCGCCCACGCCACCCGGGCATCGCTACTGCTGCAATGTTCCGGTCGATTATTGGGCTGAAATGTTAGATGCAGAGGTTGAGTAAGTCAAAGGGAGAGTTGGCGAACTTCAGCGGATTGTTGGCGATAAATCGCGTCTCTGACAATGTCGGGGGTCCTCAACAGCCAGCGGAGACTAGGGCCTCGTCGATCTTGAAAAGGGCATCGGGTCGCCTTTGATTGTTTGTGTAACAGGGGGCGATCCAGCTTCGACAAGGCTGCTCTTCCGTCCGCTGGCGAACAGCAGCTTCTCACGGCGCACCGTCATCGCCTGAATACATCAGCTACGATTGTGGTAGCGTGGGAAGTTCTCTGTCCAGCATTTCGGCTATAGACGCCGGTAGCACCCTCTTCTGCCCTGCGGTTCTTACCTCCTCCGCTCCGATGTTCAGATTTGTTTCTGAGCGGTCGTGAAATTCGGGGAGTTGAGCAGATGTCAAAGGTGCTGGCTGTCCGAATGTCTCGATTTGAACGTCGATGAGCACACGGACTTCATCGTTGATGGCAGTGGCTGGCGCTGTCATCATGGGAATCTCAACGCATTATGAGAGAGCGCCCCGCTGCAGAAGGTGGAAGCTGGATGGGGCGCCGCCTCCGCTGCGCTGCGCTGTGCAGGGGCTTCGCTCCGCTACGGCGGCGCTGGGGGAAGGACCAGGAGTGGTGTGTCCGGCGAAAAGACTGCAGCAGGGTCTAGGCAAATTGGCTGGAGAATGGCACTT
>QIAN01000300.1 GCA_003225005.1 Acidobacteriota bacterium
GAAACCGTCGAGTTGGGACAAGCAACTGGGGTTGGCATCGCCGCTGAAGTGCGCGGCGATCCAAAGCGGACAAACCAACAACCCCTCCAGGAATGAGACGGGGCTGGATGCAAGTCACCACATCCACGTCTCCCCTGAGGGGAGGGGGAAGATTTTTTTCTTGACATCCTCTCTCATAGGACGACTTAGTGGCACGAGTTAAACTCGTGCCCTTCCCAAAACCATTTACGAGACAGCATTCATAAGGATTCGCTGATGAAACGCTTGGCCGCTACCAGACTTCGCAGCGCTTGTCGGGAGGGCGCACCATCTCCGCGTCTTACTTGCAACTCCATGCTTTTTGAAACTCGGGCAAATTTGAGAGCGGGCCGATCACGCGGAACTTCGCTATCGGATGGGGATCAGTCTGTACCATTAGACGCTGGGCTTCGGTGCGGATTTCATCGCCGCGAAATTGTCCCCAGGCGATGAAGAATTGCTGCTCGGGAGTGAAGCCGTCGATAACGGCGGGGCGGGGCTTGCCTTCGAAAGATTTCTGGTAGGCGAGGTAGGCGATCTTGGCGCCGCCAAGGTCTCCGATGCTTTCGCCAAGGACGAGTTTGCCGTTGTGATGGACATTTTCCTCGATGAAGTAGTGATCGAACTGGTCGGCCACGCAGGCTCCGCGGGCCTGAAAGGCTTTCAAGTCGGCGTCGGTCCACCAGTTTCGCAGGCGACCCAGATAGTCAAACTGCGCGCCTTCGTCGTCGAAGCCGTGGGAGATTTCGTGGCCGATGACCACGCCGATGGCGCCGTAGTCGACGGCATCGACGGCTTTCATGTCGAAGGCTGGAGGCTGAAGAATGCCAGCCGGAAAGACGATTTCGTTCAGCAGCGGGTTGTAGTACGCGTCGGAGGTGAGCGGAGTCATGCCCCAGCGGCCGCGATCGACAGTTTTTCTTTCCAGGAAATCTTTGGTCGGTAAGAAACTGGGGTCATGAAGACTACGGGAAATATTCTAGACGAGTGCGAAAGTTCCTCACTGCAGGCGTCGGGCGAGCCGAGACGAACCAAAGACCGAATGTCGCTCTGCCCGAGAATGTTCGCAACATCCTTCGGCAGCGACTGGGCTCTCGGTATGCCATTCCCGGAATCGTGGCCTGGCAAAGGGGTTAGTTGCTGCGGGTTCCTGAATCATGCCGGGGCGGAGCCATCTAACGCACCTCTCCGCTTCCCGGCTTACTTCGGTTAGGGCCAAGCAAGTTCTTCCTCGCACTCATGTCGCCGTGACCCACGTGCTGTGCCTGTAGACTCAGTCGAGGTGCCTTGTGGACGCCGAGGACAGCTATGATAAGCAGACTGATTCGGGCCAGAATGAGGACCAACCAATGACTCTAAAACCCACGGTCTCCGGCGATACAAGGCTGGGCATGAACGATCCCATCACCCGGCGTGATTTCCTCGGTTCTGCGCTGTTGGCGTCCGGGGCTCTGTTGCTCGAATCAACCACGCCTGCGGAACTCCTTGCGGCTGGAGACGAATTTACCGGTTATGGCGGAGTCGGCGAATACAGCACGTCCAACGGGAACACCCTGGCAGTCCTGCAGGCCGGGCATACCATCCGCGACGGAGTTTATGACCCGCTGCCCAACGACATCATCGATACTGGCGAGACTTACGATTGTGTCATCGTCGGTGGCGGAATCAGCGGACTTGCTGCCGCCCTCTTCTTCCAACGGCAAGCGCGCCTCGGAATGAAAGTCCTGGTCCTTGAAAACCATCCCATTTTCGGTGGTGAAGCGAAGCAAAATGAGTTCCGGGTGGACGGCAAGCGGTTGATCGCGCATCAGGGCTCAGCTATTTATCAGCTTCATTCTCCAGATAGCTTCATCGCCCAGTTCTACGACAGCATCGGATTGAAAGCACAGAAGCTCGATTACCAAGAATGGGCGGGGCCGGGGCCAGAGATGTCCCTCTCCCAGACTCCATATGAAGCCATTGGCTTGGCACGTGGCCAATACGGATTTTGGTTCGGGGCGAAATTTGGGCAGAAACCCGGGATGTGGTTGATCGATCCTGTGGGGAAGAATCTGAAAGGTGCTCCTATTTCCGAGGCAACTCGGACGGAGTGGCTTCGTTGGCTAAAAAGCTGGCCGGTGCAAGAAGACCGATTTGTCCATCCTAAGGTGGAAGGGGACGCGATTTCTCGACACCTTGATTCAATTACGCTAGAACAGCACTACATGGAACGCTTCGGCCTGGGCCGGGAGACGGTCCGGACGTTTCTCTCTCCCGTGGAAGGCGGCGGCTCCGGTCTTGGCCCTGACGCTCTGTCGGCGTATTCAGATTATGCATACGAAATGTTGCATCCCTCAACAGACGAAGGCAACAGAGACCAGATGTTCCCGGGGGGCAACACGACCATTGCAAGATTAATAGTGAAGAATCTGATTCCAGGGGCGCTCGATGGCCCAGAGACTGTGAAGGCAGTCACCGCCAACAACATCAACTTTGCCGCACTCGATACTCCGCAAACAAACGCCAGGGTGCGGCTATCGTCAACAGCGATTTCTGTCCAACATGACCGCGAACCAGACAAATCCAATTTTGTCAGTATCTGCTACCTCAAGGACGGCAAGATATACCGAGTCAAGGCGCGCTCGGCTGTCTTGGCGGGAGGAAGCTGGACCACCAAGCATATCGTGCAAGACCTTCCGGAATCACACCGTAGGGCGTATGCGGAGTTCTACCGCTCTCCATGCATGATGGCTAATGTTGCGGTGAGGAACTGGCGATTTCTGTACAAGATGGGGATGAGCGGCTGCCGCTGGTTTGAAGGAACCGGCAACTATATGGAAGTGCGCAAACTAGCACTCACTGGCGTGGGGGATCCCAAGATCGGCCCAGACTCTCCCATCGTCCTCTCCTTAAAAGTTCTGTTTTCTTATCCGGGTCACTCCACAGAGGAACAGGGTAACCTCGGCCGCGAGGAATTGCTCGCGACTGCTTTCAGG
This sequence comes from Acidobacteriota bacterium, assembly GCA_003225005.1. Classification (GTDB taxonomy): domain Bacteria; phylum Acidobacteriota; class Terriglobia; order Terriglobales; family Acidobacteriaceae; genus Sulfotelmatobacter. The sequence goes on from QIAN01000300.1 coordinate 2,994, forward strand.
GATTATGAGCGACGAATCCGTGAACAGCTCACCGAGATGTTTGCAATTTCTGGATTCGATGCGCAGCGGGATATAGCTGGAATCATCCTTAACCGCTGGGGGCATGCCTATCTAAGCCCGCAACCTGGGTTCTTCTTCGGTCGGGAGGGTCGGCCTGCGCCGCGAGAGGTCCTGCGCAATGCGCCGTTCGGCAGGATCGCGTTTGCGAACACCGATCTCGCCGGGGCGATGGATCACCGCTATTCGATACTGGAAGCTCGGAGAGCTGTCCGACAGCTACTCGCGAACGATCTGGGTCCTTCAAAAGCTACATGATTTCTCAGGTCTGCAAAAAGCTATTTCGCGGGGCGAGCCTTAGAACTCCGACCCGCCGCGCGGCAGCAGAAGGACAGTGCAAACTCCCGGATGGTCGCAAACCGGAAGCTCGCTCTCGTTCGGCCTCGCTAGGTGAAAATCGCACGAATGGCCTCCGGGGCGGACAAAAAGCGGACAAGGTTCGGGGCCGCTCAATTCGGCCTCGCGTGCTCTTCAGCCAGATTCAGATTCTGACCACGAAAGATTCTGAGCACGCAGGTTTGAATGACTTCATGATCTACTGAAGCGAACTCCCAACCTGCGAGAACACATTGTTGGCATTTGAGCCGATCAACCTGACTGTGCCCACCACAATTACGAGGATTACAGCGAGCATCACCGCATACTCGGCAATGTCCTGTCCCTCTTCATCCAACCAAACATCGCGCCAAAAACGTCCCATGACTCCTCCCCCGGGCCGGACAACTACTTACAGTGTGCAACGGATCTCCATGCCTCGGGAATGGCTCCAACGTCTGAGGCACAAAAGTAACCAGCCTTGCATGGCAGAATTGTCTTTTATCGCAACAAACGGGGTTTTTCTGTGTGTTTTCTTCAAGATCAAATGATCCGTGAGGCGGGTAAGGGCTCAATTTGAATCCACAGGCCACAGGCCAAAGACCGACGATATGTCGGTCAACGTGACGATAGGCCGACAGCACAATCAGCGAGAGATGGCCGACGTTTCGGGTACGTCAAAGGCATAATTCCGCAATTTCAAGCCCGCCCGTGTGGATGCGGCCAGTTGTAGGATGTCCTCATCCGATTCGTTGAAACCTGCAGATACATGATTGTCGTGGAAAGCTTCGCGCGTCCGAGTAGCATGTTGATCACTTCGACCGGCATTCCATTGTGGTGACAGTGAGTGCTGAAGCGGTGGCGGAGCAGATGAGGATGATATTTCTTGGGGTCCAATCCTGTCACGGCTGCGGTCTGCTTCACGATGCGTCCCACGCTGCGAACATTGCAGGCCCTGTAGCCCGACGTTTGGACCGAAGATTTGCTGCACACTCACCCCTGCTTTTCACAGAAAGCTCATTTTTAGCAGAACGAGCGGACGAACTGCGCGTGCCGTTCGGAGCAAGCGGCAGAAGATCGATGGGAGCGAGGTGAAATGGCCGCTGCCCAGCGGTCTACTCCAGCGCTATGCGGATCTCCCCATCGACCGCCATATCACCATTCATGAAGGCCAGACCAAGTGGGATGAGGTGCAGATCTTCAGGCCTGGAACTCAGACGCTTCGGGGAATCGTAGTTTGCTCTTGGCCAGGGCCTTGGTCAAGAGGTCCTCGATCTGGGTTTCTTCCACGTCGCGGGCCATGGCCAATTCGCTGACCAGCAGGTAGCGGGCGCGTTCAAGCATCTTTTTTTCACGGAAGGAGAGCGGCTTGGCCTGATGCAGGGCAATCAGGTTCTTGAGGACTCCGGCGACTTCGAGCAACGATCCAGTGCGCATGCGGTCGGAGTTTTCCTTGAAGCGGTCTTTCCAGTCGCCGTTGCTGCCGGTGTCGCCGTCGGTGAGGTAATCCAGGATTTTCTGGATTTCGCCGTTGCGAACCACCCGCCGCAGGCCGACGCTTCCCACATTGCCACAGGGCACCATCACTTTCAGGCTGCTGGCCTTGATGTTTAGAAGATAGAATTTTTCAATGGTGGCTCCAATCGACCGGCTGCTAATTTGCTCGATAACACCCACGCCGTGATTGGGATAGACGACCTTGTCGCCGATGTGGAAATTCAAGTCACTACCATTCATAACTTCGCACCCGGGAAGGCCGTGGGTAGCGGGGGAAAGGCCTACTGTATTACCACTAGTCTACTCTTGCAGCATCGCGAAAGCAACCGGTGCCCGGGCAGCTCAAGGGCAGCTCCGGGCAGCTCGAGCTGAGCTGGTCACCTCTTTGCATGTTAGCTCCGCGAAGATAGGGGTGTAAATATTTTGTTTTAAGTCGGTTGAGGATAGTCGGAGAATGCTTTTCTCTGATCGCGGCGACTGGAATAACTCGGTGGCGGATGATCCGGCACATATAATGCCGGTGTTGGATTCGAAGGTGAAAAATTCTCCTCTCAATTCGCGGTCGGCAGCGGGGCCATCGCCTCGCCTGTCAGCCACCGGGAGCACGCCCGCGCCCTTCAGAGGACGCTTTCTCGGACTCGATGTAGGTTCCAAGACCATTGGCATGGCAGTATCCGACCTTCTGGGAATTACAGCGCAGGGCCTCCAGACCTTGAGGCGGAAGAATAAGCGGACCGACTTTGGGTGGCTGGAGAAGGTGATCGGTGAATATCAGGTTACCGAAATCGTTGTCGGCTATCCCTTGCGAATGAGTGGGCTGGAGGGAATCCAGTCCGAAAAGATGCAGGTCTTTGCGGCCGAATTGCGTAAGCGCTTCGGCTTGCCGGTTCACCTATGGGACGAGCGGCTGACTTCGGTGGAAGCCAACCGCGTCCTCCGGGAGTCCGAGATGTCAATTAGGCGGCGAGGCGAGGTGGTCGACCGGTTGGCCGCCGTGCTCATACTGCAAGCGTTCATGGAGCATAGGGCAACTGGTCGTTAGAGTCTGCACTGCGACGCCCTATTGCCCGCGCATGGCGCGGCGATAGGTAGCCACATTTTTATTGTGCTCTTCAATGGAACGGGCAAAACGGTGATGGCCTGCGGCATCGGCCACGAAATAATAGTAGTCACTGTGAGCGGGATGCATGGCGGCTTCAAGGGCACTCTTTCCTGGATTACCGATGGGCCCCGGCGGAAGACCGCTGTATTTATAGGTGTTGTAGGGCGAGTTGAACAGCACGTCGGCGTGGTGCAGAGCTCCCTGGTAAGTCCCGGCCAGTAACTCGGCGTAAATGATACTGGGGTCGGCGTCGAGCGCGATCTTTTTCTCCAGCCGGTTGAAGTAGACGCTGGCGACCAGCGGCCGCTCGTCGGGCACCGCTGTTTCCTTTTCGACGATGGAAGCCATGGTGACCGTGGGCTGGACGACCTCAATTTGAATTTCGCCGGATGATGCACCGCGATCTGCCGGTGGCGACGTGGCTGACTCGCTACCGCGGGCATTACTTCCTGAGGATTGAATCAATCCAATCTGCCGAGCGACTTGGCGGAATTGCTTCACCATGGCGGCCGCCATGTCATCCATGCTTTGCATCCTGCTGAACTCATAGGTTTCAGGAAAAAGATATCCTTCAAGAGAATGCGCCCCGGGAGCGAGGTCAGCGATCAGGGGAGTGTCGGACTGCGCAGCTTTTAGGAAATCCGTGGCGGGGCCGAGTCCGGCGCTTTCGATGGCATGTGCGATGTCGAACATCGTGTAACCTTCCGGCACGACCACGGTATGAAAGTAGACGTCGCCATGGGCCAGCCGCCGGTGGATGTTGATGGTGTTCGCAGGCTTCTCGAACACATACTCGCCAGCTTTAAGTGATCGCCCGTGGTGGAGGTAGTGCCACAGGACGAATGCGTCTTCGCTGCGGATAATTCCGGCAGATTTTAATTCCCAGGCGATGCGGCGGGTGGAATATCCCGGATGCAGCAGGACGAATGTTTGCCCTGCGGGCGCGCTCGGCGCGAACAAAGCCCAAGTAACCCAGCCTGCTGCCGCGAGGGCCGCGATTGTCAGAAGCCAGAGAATTCTTCGCACGGTGAAATTAGTTTAGATGATCTGAAACCAGTGGCGGCCATCCGTTCGTACTGGAACGTTAGTCAGTAGACTCCCCCACGCCCTTGCAAGTCTTTTATTCTGAAACCTTTCCAAGCCGCTATACTCAAATGACCTGGAGATCATCGAATATATCAGCATGAGACGCGCCTGGCCCTTCTGGAAGCTGACATTACTCGTAACCATATTGCCGACCACCGGTTGCCTTTTCCGCACGCGCACGGTTGAGCAGCAATATTCCAAGGCACCCCTGCAGGCTGCCACGCAAAAAGAATTGGTCGAGGCCATTAATCGCCAGGCGGACAAAGTTCGGTCGCTGCAAGCCACCGTCGATATCGATGCTTCCTCGGGCGGGGTGAAAAAAGGCAAAGTCACGGACTACAAAGAAATCCGGGGCTACGTCCTCGCTCGAAGGCCGGCCATGCTGCGCATGATTGGACTTATGCCCATCGTCCGCAACAAAGCATTCGATATGGTGAGCAACGGGCAGGAGTTTAAGCTGTGGATTCCTCCCAAGAATCGCTTCGTCGTGGGGAAAAATGAAGTGCAGTCGCCGAACACGGCGCAGCCGCTGGAAAACATCCGCCCGCAGAATATTTACGATGCTCTGCTGATCCGGCCTATCGATTCTCTAGAAGAAATTGCCGTGCTCGAAAGCGGTTATGAGATGCTTTATGACTCCAAGGGCCGCCGCGTGGTGCAAGATGATTACGAACTGGTAGTGATTCGAAAGGGAGACAAGGGATGGTTTCTATCCCGAAAAATTCTCTTCAGCCGCGTAGACCTCGAGCCTCATCGCCAATATATTTACGATGAGCAGGGCACGCTCGTAACGGATGCGCGATATGCGGATTATAAGGATTATGACGGCGTCATTTTCCCGTCCCGCCTCGAAATCTACCGACCAGAAGAAGAGTACGAAATTATTCTGAATATGTTGAAAGTAGAAATCAACAAGGCGTTGCAGGACGATCAGTTTGTGCTGGAGAAGCCACCGGGGGCTGAAGTGGTGAATTTGGACCGAGCTCAACCAAATTCGGCCGCATCCTTGCCCAAGTAAAAGCAGCATTCAGCCAATGCTGCGACCGAAATCAAGCGGATTCTTTCGGCGTTAATACGAAAAGTAGATACGAAACCCTAGCGGGCTGAATGTTGGCTGCTGAATGCTGAGTGCTTTCTCATGATGAACCGATTGATTGTCGCCAACCTCGTACATCGGCCAATCCGGTCGCTTATTAGCATTGTGGCCATTGCTCTTGAGGTGTCTCTAATCCTGCTGATTGCCGGGCTCGCATATGGGATCATGAACGACTCCAAGAATCGAACCGCCGGCATTGGCGCCGATGTGATCGTGCAGCCGCCGGGGTCATCGTTTCTTGCGGGAATAAGCGGCGCGCCCGTGCCGGCGAGAGTCGCTGACATTCTCCGCAAGATGCCGCATGTGACGGTGGTGAGTCCGGTGATTTGGCAGTTGACGAGTTCGGGCGCTCTGGAAGTAATTGACGGCATCGATTTGCCGAGCTTCGAGGCATTGGGTGGGCCATTTCAATACGTCGCAGGCGGGCCCTTTCGAGGGCCAAATGAGGCCCTGGTTGATGACTATATCGCCCGTCAAAAGCACGTCAAAGTCGGCGACACCATGGAAATTCTGAATCACCCCTTCCGGGTGGCCGGGATCGTAGAGAATGGGCGCGGTGCGCGAAAATTTCTGCCCATCACCACCCTTCAAGAGCTTATTGGCGCCAAGGATAAAGCCTCGGTTTTCTATCTCAAACTCGATAGTCCCGCGAACGCCGATGCCGTGGTCCAGGAAGTAAAGAGCCAGCCGGGGATGGAGAAATATTCGGTGCTCTCGACTCCGGATTACCTCAGCATGATGACCCCCAGCCACTTGCCCGGTTTCAACGCCTTTATTGGGGTGGTGATCGGCGTCAGCGTAGTCATTGGGTTCTTGGTGATTTTTCAATCCATGTACACCGCGGTGATGGAGCGGACGCGAGAGATTGGGATTTTAAAGTCGATGGGCGCGTCCCGGGCCTATATCGTCAACTTAATTCTGCGGGAAACAGGAGCGCTGGCGGTGGTTGGCATCGTGGTCGGCATCGGGGTTAGCCTAGCGGCGGCCTTTGGCATTCGGCACCGCTTTCCCCTAGTGCAAGTTGTGGTGACCAAGGATTGGATCATTCAGGCGACCATTGTGGCCATCGTTGGGGCGACGGCTGGGGCGGTTTACCCCGCTTACAAAGCGGCGCAGAAGGACCCTATTGACGCGCTCGCGTACGAGTGAAACAGTCTCATTAAACTTGCAATTATTCAGGAGGTAAGCACGTGGCTCGCATTCTGGCTCCGGGAACTCCCGCCCCGGACTTCACCCTGTCCGTGACTCCGGATCAAAAATTATCCCTCCGCGACTTGCGTGGTCAGCCTGTGGTGCTGGCCTTCTATCCCGCCGATTGGAGTCCGGTGTGCGGTGACCAGATGGCACTGTACAACGAGATTCTTCCCGAGTTTCAGAAATATAAAGCTGAAGTTCTCGGCATCTCGGTCGACGGTTCGTGGTGCCATGCCGCATTTGCCGAAGCCCAGCATTTGCATTTCCCTTTGCTTTCTGACTTTGAGCCAAAAGGCGCGGTGGCGAAGACCTACGGCGCTTACCGGGAACAAGATGGATTCTGCGAACGAGCACTCTTTGTGATCGACGAAAAGGGCGTGATTTTTTGGAGTTACTGCTCGCCTGTCGCCGTCAATCCCGGTGCGGATGGCATTCTTGAAGCGCTGGAGAATCTGAAGGAAAAGAGGCAAAGTCATGGCGAACTTGAAGGTTCCCGTCGGGCCAGCTGACCACACGCTCAGCGATGAACACGCGCCCGTAACCTTGGTGGAATACGGTGATTACCAGTGTCCCCATTGCGGACGCGCGCATCCAGTCGTCAAGGCCCTGAGAAAGCATTTCGGCAGGCAATTGAGGTTTGTCTACCGGCACTTTCCTCTGACCCAGATTCATCCCATGGCCGAGCCCGCAGCCGAGGCCGCCGAGTTCGCGGGAGCCAACGGCCACTTCTGGGAGATGCACAATGCGATCTTTGAAAACCAGCCGAGTCTAAGTCTTCCGCTGCTCGCGGAATTGGCGCAGGCTCTGGGACTGCCTTCTGAAGACCTGCTCAGCGCCCTGGAAAGCCGCGAATTCCTACCGGCGATCAAAGAAGACTTCCTGGGCGGAGTGCGCAGCGGGGTGAATGGCACCCCGACGTTCTTTATCAATGGCTATCGCTATGAGGGGCTGAATGAATTTGAAGATCTGGTCGAAGCCATTGACGCAGAACTGTTGAGCGCGAAGACGCAGCACCGGCGCGCAGGATGACGGCGTGGACGTCGCAGTTCCCCACGCTCGTCGGAGCCGAACCAGCGAGCGCTTTTATATCAAGGCGAGTGGGGTGCCTGCGGCCTTTGGCGACACCAGACATGGCTCTTTGAGTATGATCTCCGACAACGGCACCAAACCGGGCATGCGCGCGTCGATCCAAACGTGCTGCCACAAGAGTGCCCGGCGAAGAATCCAAACTGACACTACCTTGGGCAACTCTGCGTGTTGTTAGCAAGTTAAAATGTCCGGTTTTCTTAGCACGTGACATGTCCGGTTTGAGTTAATGAACCAGCAGCAGTCGGGGCTGTGGGAAAGTGGGAATCCCGCGGTTTTTGCGGGATTTCCAAGCGCGGTGGGAAAGTCGGTTTTTGGACGTTTCCAGCGCGCGTCTT
>QIAN01000301.1 GCA_003225005.1 Acidobacteriota bacterium
AAAGTCCTTTACCGCCAACGGCGTGCCGCGAATCGGAAAAGGCCACCTGTAATCTGTAGATTTCGTGATAGATACAGACGCCTACTTTCCCATTCCTCACGCTTCCTCACTAGGGTTTAATCCCACCCTCTCCGCCAGCATCTATTTTCCCTTGAAAAGGGATGAGGAACTTAGGGGGAAGAGAAAGCGGCTTAACGCTGTCAAACCAACGACCGAAAGATTATAACGCAACCGTATCCGTCGCCAGACCGCGTTTTTCTGAACGACTGCGGCGTCTTCCTTTATATCTTGTCGTCGCACAACGGTATTATTGAAAGGCGAAAGAACGGCGCGAATCGGGCGAGGACAAGCGCGAGTTCGGCGAACTTCTCAAGCAGGCGTCAATCTTCGTGTCCGAGTGCGGACTTGGTGTGCTGTCCAACAAGTTCAAAAAGGGCACATTGCAGTTAGCCCATCTCTACCCTTCGTGGGAACCAAGGAACATGAAAAGGATTAAGAGTCGACTTCCTCGCCGTCAGCTGGGTCGTCAAGACGGGACCAGCGAAATCCAGCGCCGACGATCTGTCCTGCTTGATCTTCGGTCGCGGTGGCATTTTTGCAAGTGTCTTCTTGATCTAAGTGGGTGGGCATTGTCCATGATATCCCCTTCTTGTTCTGGTCCCGGTCCCATGAGGTTCCATCGGCAAAGTCAACGCGCAACACTAAGACCGTGACCTGAAGGCAGCTGGGAACGTGGGCCCTTTCCACCCGTCACCAAATGTGAAGATTCAAGTACCGCTTCATGGGCCCACGTGTCGCCACCTGGAGGAATGGCGCGTTCGGCGGGCCACAGCTGGTTAGAGCTATTAGATTGTATACGGGCGACCTTCCCGCCCGACCGGCGATTACAGCCTCGATCAAAATGCGCGCAGTTTGTTTTACAGAGGTGTTGCGCAAATGGACCAGCGGGTAGTGGTCCTCTCTTCTTGGCGCCTTCAGCCCAACGGTTTGCACGGGACTTTCTTGGCCCCCGACTCTGACCAAGACGGAAATGGTCGGGCCCTCGATTGCCAAGCTAGCCGCAACGATGCCGAGAAAGGCGATGAGTAACAAGGCCAGCGCTCTGGTCCTCATCATAGTCCTCCACGAATTCGTCTTACGCGACGAAATTGCTAACTCACATCTCCAGTCACGGGCAAGCCGCCACAAGTAGCAATACTGGGTGCCCGCCGTCCCTTGAAGCTCGAAGTATAATCCGCTCTCGAATCAGAACGTGCAATGAATCCTTCCTTCGAGCAAACACTAATCGAGGTTTGGCGGCAGACTCTCGGCGAAAACGCTAACTTCGTCGAGCTTGGGAAAGAGCGTACCCCGTCCGCAAAACTCCCAAGCGCGGATTGCGGCAAGTGGACTTCGTATTTGACGGGAACGAGATTCGGAGGCTGGAAGCAGAACCCTGATACAAAATCCCGGTGGGCACAAATGGCTCGGGCAGTTTCTAAGCCAGGGCCGCTACGTTGCAAACGTGGGTGACGGGAAGGTGACTCCATATGGCAGACGAGCGGGGATGGGTCGATGACTGGAACACTGGAGGTAACTATGCGAGCGAGACTGGGACGAGTTTGACAGGCGGCACGATGACCGGCGTTCATCAACTCGAGCAGAACCGCCGAGTCTGCTCGGTCGAAGGAGCCGACGACAGTCATTTAATCAGCCAGAAAAGGAGAAAAAAGGCTAATCCTGTGCATAGTATTGAAATGCCTAGGGCCAGCGCGTAGTCACCCGGCTCTCTCAAAGCGAGAGAATTGTAAGGCTTGCCCCCTAAGGGTTGCAGCACAGGTTTCAGTATCAGAATCGTAAGTCCCTGCAGCAACAGACAGGCCCACAGATACTGGTGAGCGCGGTGCTGCACTTCGGCAGCTTGGGTCGATCTACCTGGAAGATCCATAATGTCACCGTACACAATTCCGGCAATGACCGCTCGTAGAACACAGAACGCGGACAGCCCAATGAGAAGGATCGAAATCCCGATGCGAGTCCAGGCCAGGCCAGTCAACCGGATATTCATGTTTCAGCACCTGGAACTAATCCCAAGCGGTTACCGAAGCATCGAACTACAGCAGGCGTTATAAGGCATAGTGGGCAAGTTCCTGCTGGCTTTGGTGGGTCCGGATTTGTCGGCGGATTGGGCTGCCGATTCTGGAATTGATTCAAGTAGAGCTGGAATAGCCATTGTGTGTAGTTCATTCCAACGTTCCGAGGATTGCCATACTCAGAGCCGGTCATAATGGGTGCGGGGAACATCGCGGACGGTGTACTGGAACAACGCCTGTGGATTGAACTTCCTTACTGCGTCTAAAAAGTATGACGATGGAAGAATATCACCAAAATCGAGTCCGAGGTCGCGAAGTACATCTTCGCAGATGGTCGTGCAATTCTTCGAAAAAGCAGCATAGCCTGGTGCACCTCCCTTCTGCAGGAAGGTGATTAGATCCAAGATCTTTTGCCTTGCCTGAGGGCTGGTTTGAATCGTAAGGGTTGCAAATTTTCCTGCTTTCACTTGCGCTGCTCTGGTGCGCCATCGTAGTACCGCCCCCGTGCGCCCTTTTCTTTCGGTGAATTATTGCCATGCAAAATTATTTGTGTGCGAATTCGACGGACGTGACGGGAGCCGCGGGATAGTCCTCGCAACCGACCCCGACGTGATAAATTTACCAACGGCAAGCTGATCCGAAGTGAATGGTTGCTGGCAGCCTGGGCATTTCAGATGCAGAATCGAATTCCGTGGATAATTCAAGGCGCGGCGTTCATACGATTCGGTCGAAGAGGTGTAGAGAAACAGGGGACTCCTTTTTATCGAGCGCCACCCGCTAAAACATAAGGTGAAAGCCTGAGCCTCAATGCCAGCCTTTGCCGGATTGCGGCACGCCGTTAATTCATTAACTTGCAATGGGGGTGAATACAATGCTTCCACGGCGCATCGTACTGAAAATCCCGCTCGTTAGCCTTCGGCCCGCAGAGCAGTTTACGACGCCACTATTTGAGGATGCCGTGGCGGCAAAGCTGAATGCGCGAGTCGTGGAATTCATCGCCAAGCCCGAAAAAACTGACGAATTGCGGGGCCTCCTCTGTCAGGCCGTGCCCCCGCTCCTTCGTGATCGAACCGGGTTTATCCGCTCGATTGTTCTGACCACACATGAAGAACCGCGTCGCGTTGTGATGATGACATTTTGGAGCGCAGAAGAGCGTACCGTGCGCGATCTGTGGGAGGAGACTCCCCTGGTACGCGAATTATTGTCACCGCTAATTGACGCCTGGTCGAGGACTCGAACCTACGACGTAGGATACGACCCAATCGAACAATCCTCGACATCGGTATTTTGATGGCAGAATTGAGAAGAGCCTGACTACTGCTGTCCGGTTAGCGCACTGAACCACACGTTGGCTCGAATCAAGCTCTGTGGCACGGTACTCAGATCATGTCCTTAGAAGCACGCGCGTATGCTGTCCATTTTGCGGACGGATCAACCGAACAACCCAGTCTCACTTTACTGGGCTCTGGGAGCTACCGTGCGGAAGAATCCTCACTAGTCGATGATTCGATCAACCTCGGAGACGTGATTGCTAACGAGGGAGGAATTCGGTTCCTCAGCGTTTCACAGAAATCATCGTATACAACACTGAGATGGACAATATCCAAGAGTGCTGCCGAGTCCGAGGGACTACCCAGATTTCTAAAGCAGGTAGTTGAAGTGGGTGGGCTCTGGGAACAGGTCATGGGAGGACTGCTTATTCTGCACATTCCTCAGTCTTCGGCGTTCGACGCAAAACGCGAGTTTAAACGTCAGATCGGCCAGAGCTGGATCGGCTGACTCCTGGGAAGTCCCGAAACCGCATAAGTCCGCCGGTCCGCTTTCCCGCTGGATTCCACTTCGACGATTACGGACTTAGGAATGCCGACTTTTCATCCAAGCCGAGAAACGGAATCAATGCCGCTGATCGGCCTTCTCAATCTTGGCCTTGAGGTCGGCCAGCGTGTTTTGCATCCACTGAACGTCTTTTTCGTTTTCACTAGTCCAAATTCTCCATCCCCCGTCTGCATGGCACGTGTTGCCCAGGCGCATCGTCACGCTGATTGCTTGATCCCCGGGCAGCAGAATGAGCGTGAGCACGTCTCGGCAATTTGAGACCGGCTGGATAGTCCAGTGGTCTGTGTTGTAGCTGCTTATTTCTTCGCTGCTCCATGGCCGCGAGATTCTTAGTACTGCGGCCTTGTTCGAGTCGATTCTGTAGGCCTGCGACACAAACATTGCCAGGGCCGTCTTGTCCGAGTCGATTGTGTAGCCGTCTGGCACAAGCATTGCGAGGGCCGCCTTCTTGATCTTTGCTGGCGTTGCGTGAATCAAGTCCTGAACGACTGGTGGCTTCTCGTTAGCTCCACCGATGACGCAAGAAAGCAACACCGCTGCCGTTGCCATGAGTGATCTGTGCATGTCACGCCTCCCTATGCGAGATTCTACCTTTGGCTTCCGTGTTGTGGGTAGTGCCGCGTCTTCCGGTGCTCGGTCTCCAACTCCCGTGTAGCCTAAACGGACATCCGCCATTCCACTACTTTTCCGATAGCGCGTTTACAGGGCGTTAGGCTGTCGAAATCTGGATGATAATTTCTGGGGTGACATTTCAAAGGCTAACATCCACAATCTTTAAGCAAGTGGGAAACGTCAAGCCGAGATTGCTACGTTCCAGCAAAAGGAGGGCAAACAATGATTCGACGACTTTTCGTGCTCTTGTTGGTTTCAATCATCGTTGTTGGGGGTTCCGCTTCCTTCCGACCGGCGCAGTCGGCAAGTTCGGACCCGTGCAAGCAAGACCACGCAGCTTGGCTGACACATGTCTTGGAGAAAATGGAGACCATTAAACCGGGCATGACGCGATGGGACCTGCTCCATGTTTTCAGGACGGAAGGCGGACCACGATTCAGGAACGAAGGTGGACCAGCAACAGGATTACGAGAAACATTTGTCAGTCAGGACTGTCGATATTTCAAAATTGACGTCGAGTTCAAGCCGTGGAGTTTTGACCTCCCCAATCAGGATGTCATCGTCACAGTCTCGAAGCCCTACGTGCAATTTGCCACTACGAATTAGACGCTCAGCAGGCTGCTCGAAATCTGTCGGCAATTAAGTGGAAGTTGCGCTCTCGGAAGCACAATTCTATTGTTTCTTGTTCCACAAGTCCCAAAAGAGTTTGCCGTTCCCGGCCACCATTCGGGACTTAGGCTGTTGACGACTGACGTACAGGATTTTTCTTCGACCGTCTAGTGCCGGAGTCCGTATAACAACATCACGGGTTCGGAGCGAGTGCACGGATTCGCCCTGGACTCATAAACGGAGCCCCTTGTGGGATCGCCATTACTCTACGGAAGTCTCTGCAACACGGTTGCAGTCCTTCAAACGTTGGCATGTTGCGAGCGAATGCTCTCTGGAGCGTCGCAGCCGCGCGGGTTATCGGCTAATCGGCGACGGGTTCGAAACCCCACTATGCCTACGACATTGGAATCCAGAAGTATGTGCTGTCGGGCGCAGGGGTCAATCTCGAAGGAACCCGACTGATGTACTTGAACCGGGAATACGTTTTCGATGGCCAAGAGTATGACGTTTCACGCCTATTCGTCATGGCGGAAGTCCCCCTGGAACAAACAATTGGCGACGCAGAGATCTCGAGCCGCGTGGAGAACCAACTGCGAGTTTTGGGCAGCCTGCAGCGCCTGACGTGGAACCCGGGACACAGTGTACAGAGCCGGTGCTCTGTGAGTTCTATGATCACTGCAATCCTGACTTGCCCACCGATCATGTCAGTTTCTTGCCCAGAATGCGTACAGAAAAGGTGGACGATCTAGTTGCTTCGGGCATCGTGTCCGTCCATCAAATTCCTGACGAATTCCCGCTGTCGGAGACACAACGCAGAGCTGTCGATGCAGTGAAGAGCGGAAAGATGTGGATCAGCCCCGAATTGGCTGGCGAACTCTCCATTTTGCGCTACCCAATTTGCTTTATGGACTTCGAAACGATATTTCCGGCACTCCCGAGATTTGCAGGGATGCGACCATACGATCATGTCCCCTTTCAATGGTCTGTTCACCGGCAAGAGCGAACTGACGCGTCAATGAAACGGTACGATTTTTTGGCGGAGAGCGCTTCCGATCCACGAATCCCATTTCTAGAATCGCTGTGCCAGGCGGTCAAAGCGGCCGGCAGCATCGTAGTGTACAACCAGGGATTCGAAGCATCACGCTTAGATGATCTTGCGCGATGGTTGCCAGAACATCGGCCGGAGATCG
>QIAN01000302.1 GCA_003225005.1 Acidobacteriota bacterium
AGGTTTGCGAGCGGGGGAGATGTTGGGGCTGAAGATATCGGACCTGGACTTTACGCGTAAGGTCATTCACGTCAGGCGTTCGATTGATTCGCGGACAAGGCAAGAGCAAACGCCGAAGAGCAGAGGCAGCGCGAGTGATGTGCCAATGCCAGGGGCGCTCGAAAAAAGGCTGCTTGAGTTCTTACGCGCTGGCTATCGTGAGAACTTGAATGGCTATGTGTTCGCAAATCGAAATGGCAATCCGTATTCGCTTGGCAAGGTCACCGAATACGGGCTGTGGCCAGCTCTCGAAAAGCTGAAGATCGAGAGGGCGGGTCTTCACGCTTTCCGGCACGCAGCCGCAAGCGAATTGCTTGAGCAGGGCGCACCGCTCACGGTGGTACAACGCCAGCTACGTCATCGCGACGCCCGAACTACTCTTCAAAAGTACGGGCATGTTGTGGGTGACGCGCAAAGGCGGGCCGTGGAAACGCTGGCCGAGAACATCGAACGTCATGCTGCAGTTGAATTGGAGCCAAGTGCTGAAATGGAGCCAAGTATTGCCTAAGTGATTTGTTTCCAGCGGTTCTGGAGCGGGCGATGGGAATCGAACTTGCAGCAAAAATCCATAGGCGCTTGAACTGGCGGCACTTAGCAAATTTGGATGAGCCCTTAGTTGGAAAATGAATGGAAAATGAAACTCGGAAGGACATCCAGTGTAGTTCAGACGAATAGAGCGTCTGCCTTCTAGTAAGAAATTGGAACGGTCTCAGCCAGTCCCTGTTCAGGAACCGCCCAATGGTGCGGAGACGTGTTCATGCACGACAATCCAGCCGTCTGTCCGTTTCTCGAGAACCATCGTCCATCGCCCGTCCAAATGTGATGCCGTGCCCTGTTTGCTCACGAGATCTGCCCCAAACGTCACCGTCGCCCACGCCAACGACCCTCGCCGGTGTACAGCCAGATCGTCGTTCAGTCGCAACTTGATGCTGCGATTCGGTTCAAAAAGTGCCTTCTGCGCGCCCGCCCGGTACTCCGCCCAATTGTTGTATTTCAGAGGCACAATGTCGAAATAGGCGAAGCCTGCATCCGCGGCGTAGTACGGCTCGACCTTAGTGATATCCAAACTTTCCCAGGACCCGATAATCTTCGGGACACGCGTCCGCAATTTGGCCTCTTCCGAATCGGCGCCTGCCCGCGGAATGGTTAATGCCGCCAGACCGGCCATCAACACGACCGCTAGGCCAAATATCATGAGTCTACGCATTGATCCCACCCTCCTTTGCGATAGTTGCAGCGATGCAACTTCGGGGGAGAACTTGCCGCGCATGATACGCGCCCGGCCGCGACTCCGTCAACGCTGCTGGCTCATCGCTGTCAAAGCTCTTTAGAAATGTCCCCTTCCTTACCTCGTTAGAAATGTCCCCTTCGTTGTGTTCTGCCTCTTTTTCTTTCCTGAGTGGTTTTCCTCGAAAAAGTTCGCACCAGGAGGCTCCAGGAACGACGATTCCCATCTCGCTCGACCTACGGCATCCCTCTGTTTTGTTGGCCTGGTCCGGAGCGCAGCCATGCGGAGCCCGCAGGGCTGCGCGTTTAGGACGAAGCGGAGGGCCAGGCCAACGACGGGCGCGACGCGGTGGCGGCCAGCTTGGAGGCTAGCTTCTGCACCTCGCGGCGGACCGCTTGATGCCACGGATGGTTTGCCGGCGGCGTCCACTTCCGTTTCTTGACTGAAATCGGCATGCGAGGGCGCGCGTTACGGGCCGGTGTATCGAGAACCTGCGGCTTTGCGGGCGCGGCGATCTCTCGCCAGCACAGCGGGCGACGCGGAAGGCGACGGAAAGGGCGCCCTGGACGATGATTGCGCGCTACGACTAAGGTCACATAGGGTCACCGGACGGTAAGTGGCGTTCGCAATCAAGTGGCTGATGCAACGGTTTCAAGCCGGGCATCAGTTGCCGTGCTCTTGTCCTCCGGAACTTCAATTCTCCGCAAACGCTGTTCTCAGGACCTATCCGGCTGAGTTGGCAAGAATCGCGGTTACTTATACCTACCTGAAGGTTTTGCGTCCTCCCCGTGCGCATTGGGTACGATGATAAACTTCTCTCAAATGCGTGGCCTGTGTCGAATATTCGTAGTCGCCACTTGTCTGGCTGGAGCATTGTTGTTCATCCTTGGGAGTCCCGCTCCAGTTCAATCGAGCGACTTCGGACAAAGAGCCAATAATGAAGAGAAATATTCAGCTTCCTTAGTTGTGGCCCCGTCAGCCAAGAGTCCAAAATACCTAAAATATCAGGATGGAAGGCAGCAGGTAATTTACTCGACTGAATCTGAATATCCTGCTGAGGACGTGTTGTCCTTCATCAGTGCAGAACTCAAGAAGCGAGGATGGAAACCGCTTCCTCAGGATTTCCTCAATCCCGAAATACCTTCCTCCCATCAACGCGGCTGGACTTTCTTTGAAGACCACACACAAAAACCTTGGACGGGTGTGTATGCATGGAATGCCGATTGGGAAAACGGCTCTCACGACACTGTTGTGTACGTTCTCAGATACGAGTCTCCCGACAATTCAACTCGCAACCTGAAAAACTTGCAGGTTATAGCGCTTTTCATTCCAGGGGACATAGCAGCCAAGATGAAGCGTGACGCTGCAAACTCCAAGGGTGAAAGAAGGCCCAAGCTGTAGAGTCAGACGTCAGGTGCGGCCCAAGTCCCGAGCCGTAACCGGAAACTTGAAATTCATATGGACGGGTACGCTGTTAGGACGTAGCCGCCCGGCGGCGGACGCTTCGCGTGAGGTAGCCGAGCGTTGGTTGCTTGATGGCTTGGGTGTAAGTGTGGGTCACAGGAGGTGTTCCCGTGAACCATCT
>QIAN01000303.1 GCA_003225005.1 Acidobacteriota bacterium
TGGATCTATAACGGGCTTAACCGGAACTTATGAAGATCGTTCACCTGCGTCGAACAGTGTAGGCAGTAACTCCCCGGCTTTGCCTGTGAACGACTCGTCGAAAGACGCGAGCTTGAGTGGTTCCTCTGGGCCGACAAAAGAACGTCCGGCCTTTGGTCTCTCCGACGACGCTTGCCGCAGGCTCGACCACCCCCCGAAGCCACAATCGCAATCAAGACCGTGCAGACTCTCAGGGGTGCGCAGGACACGATCCACGCCAAACGGCCTTTCGCCCGAACCAGCAAATATCACCTCCCGGATCACCTTCGTGCCATTTTCACGAAGCGCTCGTGCAGTTAGAATGTAGATAGCATCAGGACAGCGCGAAAGCGCGACCAACCGACTTGGAGAGCACGGTGGTATGGGCTTCGGCCCGATGCGGCAGAAATGCAAAGTTCTCCACGAGCCGCCTGATTGTGGGCGGCATTTCTTTTTCGGTCACCTGATGCCCATTCGACTCAAGAGGAGCCATGGGCATGCACTCACTTCAAGACGACGTCTCTAATCCCGTTTCCAATCCTGACGTTCTGGTTCACGATGCCGGGACACTGTTTTCATTCTGCCCTCTCAGTCCACGCGCTAAGTCGTGGATAGACGAACACGTCCGAGGCGAAGTTCAATGGTTCGGCCACGCACTCATAGTGGAGCGTCGTTACGCGTGGGCGCTAGCAAAAGGCATGAAGGACGACGGGCTGGTGCTGGCATGAGCACCGAACACGAGAAACAACGGAAAGACCTCCAAGAATTGCGAAGAATTTACTGCCTCAAAGACGCCCGTACGCCCTCGACGAGTTTCACCGTTCACTGGCTGCAACTGGAACGCGCCCTTGACGGATATCGAAAAGATATTCAAGAACTGACTCGCCTGTTCGCCCTCGAAGATCCGCGTTCAAAGGACAGGGGGTGAATTTTATGTGCATGGAAAATTACCCCGAGTGCGGCGACGGCGGTGACGGCTGCTGCGACTTTTGGTTAGGGATAGCCTTCGACCAGGCACGTCGCGCTCTGGGCCTTCAACGGAAGCAAGTCCCGTCTATTCGCGTACGGAAAGTTGACTTCCAACTGTACGCGCTCTGGGCAGAACTGGATGGGAAGCGCATCGCGGACTGCATTCACGCGTGCTGCCCCGTATGCGCCCGGGCGGAATTTATGAGTAAGCATTTTCGGAACGAGGGATTGGACGAACTGAACCGCTTGTATTCGCTGGCGGACAACCGAACGGAGAACCGATGACGCCTGAGGATTTGGACAACGCCCTACAGAGTGCGGCACTGACATACGTGCGGGAAGTTAAGCAGCAGGACGTCCCACTGCGGGTCAATCAGGAACGTGCTGTTGATATCATCCGCACAAAGAAATATCAGCATCGGGACGAGATATCCCTCATCCTCGAAGCCCGTGAATACATCAAGGGGCGATTGCCCGTCCGTGACAGGGCGACAGCGGTCGCTATCTTGCTGCGGCGGGATGCTGTGCTCGCTCATCATTGAATCAACCGAGCCGGGGCATCATGAATCAGGAACTGTCTGAGTGGGACATTTATCACCTCGGGCAGTATGCGCGGTATGCGGCTGAGGGTTGGTTCTATGTCGAGTTGGCTCCCGACTCCGAGGGCAACCGTTGCCTCGGACTGGTTCACGAGGACGTGCCGTGTGCTCACAGCGGCTGTACTCTCGCCCGAGTCCGAGGTCACAGGCATACCGCGACGCCTGAGCAGCGCGAGGAAATGCAAGACCTGTACGTCACCCCGTGGCTGACGCATCTGTTCAAGCAGGAAGAGGCGGCAGCGGAGAAGCAGGCGGATATTGACGAACTGGAGCGCATGTGGTCGTTGAGTCCTGAGCCGTTCTTCTGCAACTTCCAGTTACAACGTCAAGACGAGGCGCGAGAGGGCTGAGAAGGACATCGACGAGTTGAATCGCATGTGGCATCTCCTTGACTGACGGACGCCGCAGAGTTCCCCGGCGGACAGTGGACACGGGAAGACTGGGGAAAGTACGCCAGATTCCGTGACGCTCTACGGGAACAACGGGCGGCAGGCGCGTCGACTCCGCGCATTACAAAGTAAAGCGATGGGTGCGACGATTAGGTGGTAGTGCCTGTTGTACTGGCCACTCGACGATTTACTTCGTACACAACACTCCGTGTATTAATAGACGGGTGGACAGCCGCGCCATCTACCTAACACCTAACACATGGGTATATGTGGAAGAAGAAAGAAGAAGAAATATAGCGTGTCGCGCTGCCTGCGCTAGCGAGTCGAACTGGTGGACACCGCCGCCATGCGCTCCTGCATCTGGCGTGTCAGGTGCGGCACGATGCCCAGCATCCGCTCGATCAGCATCAGTTGGCCGCGGTGATGCATCTCGTGTTCCTTAGTGCTCAGCAGCATCTCAAAGCGGGTCTTACTCGGTGGCGTCATGCCGGCGGGGAACTTGACACGCTCCGCGAGAAAGTCGTCGGATTGGCTCTCCAGCCACTTTGCCCAGCGCTCCCCTTCGTCGCGCAGAAGCGCGATGATCTGCGCCTTGCTGCGAGGCCTCTGCTCCTCGGCCACGATGCTCCGCATCAGCCCGGGAAAGTCGAATGCTTCAAGCGTGGTGCGCCGCTCGATTGCGTGGATCTGTTCCGGCATCCTCTGCCCAACGGCGATGTGAGTGAGTATGTGGGCTACCGTTCGTGTTTCCGGCGCCGCTCGGAAGCCGTACCGGTCCTCAGGGATTTCCTCGGCCATGATCAGCGTGTTCTTTCGCACAGTGCGAAGGCCATCAGCCAAGTCTTTGGCTCCGTAATAGTTCATGGATGATTCTCCTGTGTGTCGTAAAGTGTGAAGCTCCAGTGTATACGCTCTGGCCAATGCGTATCGAATCCTGGTAGCGTCTTAAAGTATCTAAGACACCACCCGAATCTTGGCGACACTGCCAATTCAAAACATTGTCGGCTAAAGTAGTTAGTAGCCGCACGGCGGTGCGACTCAACCCTTGGACATCGACCGCACACCCTGTTGCATTAGCCACTTGGCGATTGCAGCGGAGTCGAATCTGACGCAGGAGCCTACCCGGAACGACGGTATACTGCCCCGCTTCGCCCGCCGGAGAATCGTTATGCGGGACATCTGAAGTAGCTCCGCAAGCTCTTCAGCGGTCAAAGCACGATGGATGCTCTTGATGCGCGATGCCAAGCTCATCAGCCGATGCGGATTTGGGCTGTCGAGTACGCTGTTCATTTTTGACCTCCGAAAATTTCATTGACCTTATCCCGCACATGCTGGCTGCGTGACGGCTTCAGGTAGCGCATTGTCGATTCCATGTCAGAATGACCGAGCCACTGCTGCACCGTGCGAAGATCGACGCCTGCCCAGAGGCACCGTGTCGCGAACGTCGCTCTGAACTTGTGCAGCCAGAAGTCTTCAGGGTTCAGTTCCGCACGCTCGGCAATGGCCTTCAGATCGTCAAGGAAGTTCATCTTCACGTTGCAGCCAGAGGTGGCGAAGACTAAGGCGCACGTCTTGTCCGCTTTCGCCTTCCACGCCTTGAGGCTGGTTGCCAACTTTGCCGGGATCGGAATCTCTCGTTCTTTGTACGCCTTTGGCGTCCAGCCGCGGTCTGGTTTGTGGCTGACGCGAACGGTGGAAGCTTTGAAATTTATGTCAGACCAGTAGGTGTACATGACCTCCTGTTCGCGTTCACCAGTCATCAGAAAAAACTCATACCACAGCCGCTTTTCTGCGTCACAAGCGGCGAAAAGTGTGTCAAGCTCTTCGTCCTCGTAAATCTCCGGCTCCTCTTCCGTGTACCGGGGCCAATCGTTTTTCTTGGCCAGCCCACGAATCCCATTCGCCTTCAGAAATGACATCACGTTCGAGAACTTGTTCCAGCAACTGCGTGGTGCCTGCTCCTTTTCGTCACGGAGAAACGCTGCGAACTTGAGCAGGTCCCTACGTTCAAGGTCTTCGAGGTAAAGTTTGGGGCAGGACTCGGTGAAGTAGCTCAGCGCCGTTGTGTAGGCGGCCAGCGTCTTCGGCTTCTTGGTGAGCTTGGTTTCGTCAAGGAAATCAGTGACCGCTGCGGCTACTGACCTGTTTCCGTTCTGGCCGTCAGGCAGGACAGCGACGCCATTGTTCAAGGCGTTCAGTCCGGCTTCCTTTTGAAGACGGCGGGCCGTGGCAATAGCAGCGTCCTTGCCCACTGAGAGCCGGATAAGACGCTTTCCCTCGTACCAGGAAATGTAGTACGCCCCTTCGGGGTGTCGCTCTTCCCGGTCTCCGATCAAAACCACATCTGGCTTGATTCGCCCATTCGCGGAAAGCACCACTGGGCAATAGCGTGGACCTTTGCTTGTCTCGATTCGTTTGGTGACGTTGCACTGGCGGTTCACTGGTGATCCTCCACGTTGATATCAGTGTAGATATCACCAGCTTGCAAGTACTAGATTACAAAGGTAATGGCGGAGAGAGTGGGATTCGAACCCACGTTACCCTTTCGAGTAAACACGCTTTCCAAGCGTGCGCCTTCAGCCACTCGGCCATCTCTCCGGTGAAGATCACCGTCGGAAACGAATTGTCGGAAATCTTCTAGAAGCTAGGAACAACTCGCTCGCGCAACAAGTGGGCTTGATTTCAATTCTATTGGATGGTTTCCCGCAATGGCAACTTGTGGCCAGGCGGCGTCGATCTCTAAGGCGGGCTTAACGCTAATAAACGTGCCGATTGTGCATTCTTGCAGGCAGGTCAGGAAATTCTATGCAGGCGAGGGGATGAATGAGGGAATTGAAGAGATTACCACAGGAACTTATGAGGGTTTTCCGGTCGAACTGCTACCTGAAGCTGCAACCGCAGCGGCGCTTGCGTTGCCATTCTCAGGAGACACAGCGGGCGCAGCGGGCACGGCGGGCACCTTAGCGTTGGCGTCGACGACACGGTGGCTAAGGCAATAGAGAGCGAGTTCCAGACGATCCGCCACACCCAGCTTGTCATACACTTTGCGCAAGTAATTCTTTACGACCTGCTCAGTCGTGCCCACGCGCAGTGCGATTTCCTTGTTCTTCATGCCTTGAGTGACGCAGGAAACGATGACGGTTTCTTTAGGCGTTAGTTGCACCTTGGGACGCGCTCCTGCCGGCCGAGTATTCTGATTTCGATAGGCTTCTAACACCCAGTGGATTCCCTGGCTGTCGAGCCAACTCTCACCGCCGGCGACTTTGCGCAGGCAATCGACCAACAATTCAGGTTCCACCTCGCGCGATAGGATTCCATGGGCGCGGCGGAACAGCTCCAGTGTTAATTCTTCATCAGATGTGGGCGTAACCACCACGATGCGAAGTTGCGGCGCTTGGCGGAGCAGGTCTGCCACCACTTCTGCCGGGCTTGCGGCCATCGCGGACTCAAGTAGCAGAACGTCGGCTGAGAACTTCTTCACTGCTGAAACTGTTTGCGCGAGTGTTTCGGCTTGTCCGACTACACGAATGTCGTCTTCGAGGGCAAAGATTTTGCGCAGGCCGGCGCGGAAGATAGCTTGGCTATCGGCCACGATCACACGAATGAAGTGGCCTTGGCCACCCTCTTCGCGGGCACCGTAGTCTTCTTCCACGCTCACCGGAATGCTTGCCATCGGTTTCCTTACTGCCTACGCTCGCTCGAAATGGTATTCATCGATCACTACGCCCACGCCGCGGCGGCCACTCTCCTCGAAACTGCGCACCACACGGCCGCGGCAGTCGATCTGCACATCGCTCGATGAGCCTACGACGTCGCCCGGCAACACGATCGTGAAGTCCACCATGGACCCGACGGGCACATCGCTATCCATCGCAAAAAGCACGCCGTTAGCCGAGATGTTCCGCGTCTCAGCTGTCTGCGCGCCGTCTTGCGATTTCAGCGATACCGCCAACTGCAGCGGAAATCGGGGCGCACTCTGCATTTCCGCAAAGTGCTTGCCTTCTGTCGGGGGCTGAATCGTCGGATCGTTGCTGAAGTCGGCTGCCACCGTTCGAGCAAACCTTCCTTCCGGGCGCTCCGAAGTGCGAAATCCCACTCGGGTAGCCGCATCTATGAAACTCATTCGCGGCGCACCCTCGTACACTTGGTCCGGAATTCTATGGACTCAGAAGGCAGCGTACACCGGGGAACCAGGGGTGCAAAGTTACGGAAGTCATGGAACGAAGGGGGTTCTAACTGCTTGTGGGTGAATGGATTAGAGCGAAATTACGAGGTGAAACTGAGGCCAGCGAATCACAACCGGTCCGGCCGCGAAAATCCGATCAGCGGAATTGCGTTTGGAACGAGCGCTCTACTCTTCGCGTGCGAGAGTACCGCCGTCAGGCCCTACCTGGACTTCGCTGGTCTTGCTGCCCTTTCGTACCTGGGCTTCATAAGCTACGAGGGTGCCGTGCTTGGTCAGCGATTCAACCTTTACAATCTTGCCCTCGCCCGCAGCTTTCTCCAATCCCTCGCGAACCGCCGGAGCAAGAGAATCTGTCGGCACTTCTTTTTCTATCTCCGTGACGGCGCCGGTGGAATCCATCAGAATGTTTTCTGATAGACCATCTCTTTTCATTTCCAGTTCGTAGTAAGTCTTGCCCTTTTCGGTTTCCTTCGAATAACCGAGGACGGTCGCCCCTTTGCTCTGCTCGGCGGCGGCTTTTCGGACTGCCGGCGGCAGGGCGGATGCAGCAATTTTTTTCTCAGTCTGCTCCTGGGGGAGGAGACTCGCAGCCGCAACCATGGTTGCGAGCAAAAGGCACGCTTTGAAACCAATATGATTGCTCACGAGATTTTCTCCGAACGCTATTTGAATGCCTGTCGAAGGGCTTTCTCATTATACGGTGCATACTCATCGCCTCGCAGATTACGAGCTAAAACTTCGTCACTTCCGTGAAGTTGAACTCGCCTACTTTCATTGCTGGAGCCACCATGTCGAACGATTCCTCCCCGCTCGATCGGACCGGAGTGCTCATGGCTTCGACGTTCGAGAGCATGTGGATGAGGCTTTCGTTGAAGCGAAAATTACGTATCCCACCTTCGATGCGTCCATCCTCAACGAAGAAAGTACCGTCGCGGGTCATGCCTGTGAGAATTTTCTCGTAGGGCTCAACTTCGCGGATGTACCAAAGTCGCGTGACCAGCACGCCACGCTCGGTGGAAGCAATCATCTGCTCCACCGTCTGCGGATTTTGCGGCGGTGCAAACACGATGTTAAGGGGCATCTCTCCCATTTCGTTGGGTAGCGGGAAACCATGACCGGTGGCTTCAATGGGGCCGACTTTGTCCTTGCATTCCGATCGCCTGATTCTTTCAGCCGTCGACCGTGCATAGACCACACGCTTAACCGCACCGTTTTCAACCAACGGCAGGGTCTGCCGACGCATACCTTCGCCATCGAATGGAGCGCCGGATTGCAGCGGGTGCGCTACGTCATCCCAGATATTGATGTTCTCGCCAAATAATTTCGTACCGATGCGGTCAGTCAGGAATGACCGCTGGTCGAGAATCGCCATGCCCCCGAAATCCCAGAACATGAAGCCCACAACATCGAGAACTGCAGCGGGCTCCAGAATCACCGTGTACTTCCCTGCCGGAATTTGACGCGGATGTGCTGAATCGAGCG
This sequence comes from Acidobacteriota bacterium, assembly GCA_003225005.1. Classification (GTDB taxonomy): domain Bacteria; phylum Acidobacteriota; class Terriglobia; order Terriglobales; family Acidobacteriaceae; genus Sulfotelmatobacter. The sequence continues at coordinate 7,644 of QIAN01000303.1, forward strand.
CTTTCTTCGCCGCGATCTCAGCCAAGTTCGATGGGTTGAGATTGGCCACGTCGGGCGAGTTGGCTTTCTGCCAACCTGATGAATCCGCCGCGAGCATCGTGACCGAAATGTCGGCAGCGGTTTGTGTATACCAATCGCTTAGATTATGCGAGTTGAAGATACCTTCCACGGATTCGGAGCTTGAAAAAATCCCCGCGGTCGTGAGGTTGTGCTTTCGCGCGATACCGACAATCTTCTCAACGCCGTCCGCGCGCAACTCGGGCGTGATGGCTGCAGTACCAGCAAAATATCGCGAAGGGATTTGCCTGGTTTTCTTTGCCGCACTAGCGGCAGCTTCACCGGCGTCCGGCATGGGCAACAGATCTGGGTCTCGATGCTGCACTTTCGCCAGGCTTTCGGAGGCAGTCACAACCCGGCGCAAGCTCTCATCGTCAAATTTGTTGGTCGTGGCCCGCGCCGTGCGTCCATCGAACGCCGTACGGACCGAGATGGTGTAGTTTTCTTCAGCAACATTCTGATGGATAGTGTTGTTGGCAAAGCGTGTAAGCGCGAACTTGCCGCCGGAGAACAGAACTTCAACTCTCTCCGCCGTAGAAAACTTTTTGATTCGCTCGAAAATCTCGCCAGCTTTACCTTGAGTTAGCATCCACTTGATCTTGCCTTAGCTCTTCTTCGTGTCTCTATGTCCGCCGCGTCGAGCCTCATGGCGATAAATTTAATTTCCTTTAAATGCCGATCCGACCTTTATGTTCCGGAACCGCGACGGTGCAGCCCCGTGTCCCGTGCCCATCACTTGTTGCGGCTGACCTTTGCCACAGTTCGGCGTGCCCCAGAGCGTCCATTGGTCACGCGAACAGATAGCGTCGAGCGAATTCCAAAATTCAGTCGTGATCCCCGAGTAAGATGGATTCTTCAACATGCGGACCCGCTTGCCGTTCTTGATCTCCCAACCCATCTCGCAGCCGAATTGAAAGTTGTAGCGTCTATCATCAATCGACCACGAGCGGTTGGTCTGCATCAGAATGCCATGGTCAGTCGCAGCAATCAGTTGCTCAAGAGTGAGTGGCTTTTCTCCGGGCAACAAGCTGATGTTAGTCATACGGATCATGGGCAACCGGTTCCATCCTTCGGCGCGCAGAGTTCCTCCCGAACGTTCGGCGTCGATGGTGTGCGCGGTTTCACGCGAACTGAGATAACCGGTGAATAGTCCATTCGTGATGACGGGCGTACATTGCGCCGCGACCCCTTCGTCATCAAAGGCAAAAGTACCAAGCCCCGGACCATGCTCCTGGCGGGCATCGGCAACCACATTGACTAAGTCGCTGCCATAGCGAAGTCTGCGCAGCTTGTCGATAGCGAGGAACGACGTACCCGCAAAATTGGCCTCCATGCCGAGGACGCGGTCGAGTTCGATTGGATGTCCGACGGATTCGTGAATCTGCAGGCCAAGTTGCGAGCTGTCAAGAATAATGTCGAACATGCCTTCGGGACATTGATCTGCCTGATGAAGCGCCACGGCTTCTTCGGCAATGCGCCGCGCGTTGTCGACCAACGTCAACTCTTCGATCAGTTCGTAGCCTTTGTTCTGCCACTGGCCGCCATAAGAGTTGGGATATGAACGCTTCTGGAGTTCATTGCCCGCAAAGGCGTAGGCAGCGTAGCCCGCGCCAGTCGAGTACTTTGTCTGATGGATACCTGCTCCTTCAGAAGAGATAAACCACTGTTCTTCGCGGTTGAAGTTCAAGTTGGTCTCGGCCAGCGTGATGCCCTTCACCGCCCGCAATTGGGAGTCAATCTTTAGAAGGAGATCGATGTTCCGTTCTACCGAGATACCGAACGGATCAATTTTGTGCGGCGTCGTCCATTCGGCGGTGACGGCTTTTTCCGGCGCTAGGCGTACGTCGTGCTGTTTCACCCGGGCCGAAGCATGGGCAATTTCAACAGCGTGCGCGGCGGTAGCTTCGACCGCAGCACGGGAAAGGTTGTCGGAGGCGGCGAATCCCCAAGCGCCTTCGGCAATGACGCGCACACTCATGCCTATCGATTCGGAATCCGAAGCGCTGCTGACTTTGCCATTCTTGGTACCGAGTGCGCGGCTGCGCTGAGCGACGATGCGTGCGTCGGCGTAAGTTGCACCGCGCAGCGTCGCGACGTTCAGGGCCCAGTTGGCGACGTGGTTCATGGGGGAGAGAATCAAATCTACCACAGCGACAGGAGCTGCCGATCCCGCAGACCTTATGGCGCGACGTGTGCCAGGTCTAGCGCGTTCTTTACCGCCTGCAATTCCTTCAACAATCCTCGCAGTTTGGTGGACTCGAGCGCATTTGCCCCGTCGGACTTCGCCTCTTTAGGATTGTCATGGACTTCCATGAAGATGCCGTCAACGCCGGCCGCAACGGCGGCACGCGACAACACCGGTATAAATTCAGGTTGGCCACCACTCGACGCGGGATGGTCAGCAGTCCCTTCGGAAGCGGATGGCAGCTGCACGGAGTGCGTTGCATCGAACACGACAGGAGCAAACTTGCGCATGATGGGGAGCGATCGCATATCCACGACCAGATTGCTGTAGCCGAAGCTGGCGCCCCGTTCAGTAACGAAGACTTGCTGGTTGCCAGCCTGGCGGCATTTTTCCACGGCATGTCGCATGTCCCACGGAGACATGAACTGGCCCTTCTTGAGATTGACTGCCCGACCGCTGAGCGCGGCAGCGACTACCAGATCGGTCTGGCGGCTGAGAAACGCGGGGATCTGGAGAACATCGACGACTTCGGCCACCTTGGCTACGTCGGCGGTTTCGTGCACGTCGGTGAGAATTGGAATGCTCAATCGATCTTTGATTTTTTTCAATATACGCAGGCCTTCTTTAATGCCTGGACCGCGAAAGCTGCGAATCGAAGTGCGATTGGCTTTGTCATAGCTGGCTTTGAAGATGAATGGGAATTCGAGCGAGCGAGCCACACCCTTGATAATTTCCGCCATGCGGATAGCGTGCTCTTCACTTTCGATGACGCAAGGGCCGGCAATGAGAAAGAGACTGCCGCTGCCGATGCGGACATCGCCGACTTGGAATTCAGTTTTCAGGCTTCCGTTCTCGGCTCTAAGGTCTCAGTTAAGAGCGCTCCACCGACGAGTGAGGCCAAGTCCGCCGGGGATGGAAGGTGGTGCGAAACCATTCTTCTCCTGTTTTTCTTGGCGTGCTCGGCGATCTCGGCGGTGAATTATCTTCTTCCTACTTTTTCCGGCCGATGGAACATCTCGACGGCTGTAGATTCTTTTTCAGTCTGTCGCTTCTGGCCGTATTCATAGGCCGCGCCAATAAATGTCCTGAATAATGGGTGCGGCTCGAGAGGCTTGGATTTGAACTCGGGATGAAATTGGCACGCGATGAAGTGTGGATGCTCCGGAAGTTCGATCATTTCGACGTACGTCCCATCGGGAGTTGAGCCGGAAATGCGTAGGCCCGCAGCAGTCATCGGCTCTTCATATTCGCGGTTGAATTCGTAGCGGTGGCGGTGGCGTTCGCTGACTTCGAGCGCGCCATAGATGTTGTGGGCCAGCGTGTTGGGCTCAATTTTGCAGGTCCACGCGCCCAGACGCATGGTACCGCCAAGCTCTTCTACTCCGCGCAGCTCTCGCAGTTTGTAGATCACGCGATGAGGCGTGGCGGGATCAAACTCACTGGAGTTCGCTTCTGCAAGTCCGACCACGTTGCGGGCAAACTCGACGCAAGCCGTCTGCATCCCGAGACAGATTCCAAAGTACGGGACTTTGTTCTCGCGAGCATATCGGATCGCGATCAGCATGCCCTCAATGCCACGCTTACCGAAGCCCCCGGGAACCAGAATTCCGTCGTAATCTTCCAATTGAGATTCGTAACTCTTGTCGCCCGTCTCAAGGCCCTCAGCTTCGATCCAATTGAGCTGCAGCTTCAAGTTGTGCGCCAACGCGCCATGGACTAGTGCTTCCTTCAGCGACTTGTAGGAATCCTCATACTCCACATACTTGCCCACGATGCCGATGGTGACGGTGTCTTTCGGATTGTAGCTGCGATGGACAATATCTTCCCATTTCGATAGGTCGCGATTGGGGGCCTCGATGCCCAGATATTTCAAGACGAGGGTGTCCACCCCCTCATGAGCAAAATTGAGGGGGACTTCATAAATGGAAGCAACATCCTTCGCAGTAATCACAGCTTCTTCTTCAACGTTGCAGAACAGCGCGATTTTCGACTTAAGGTCTTTCGCGAGGAAGCGATCGGTACGGCAAAGAAGAATGTCGGGTTGGATTCCAATGCTGAGCAACTCTTTCACTGAGTGCTGCGTGGGCTTCGTTTTCAACTCCTGAGCGGCGGCAATGAAGGGCACCAATGTGACATGCACGAACGTCGTGTGGTCGCGACCCAACTCCTGGCGCATCTGGCGGATGGCCTCCATGAAGGGCAGCGACTCGATGTCTCCCACCGTACCGCCAACCTCAACGATGGCGACGTCGACATCCTGCGCCACCTTCTTCATGGCCGCTTTGATTTCATTGGTGACGTGAGGGATTACCTGCACGGTTTTGCCGAGATAATCGCCTCGGCGCTCCTTGGCGATAATCTGTTCATAGAGGCGACCGGTCGTCCAGTTGTTATCGCGAGAAAGCTTCGCATGGGTGAAGCGTTCGTAATGGCCTAGGTCGAGATCAGTCTCGGCGCCGTCGTCGGTAACGAAGACTTCGCCGTGCTGAAACGGCGACATCGTGCCAGGGTCGACGTTGAGATAGGGATCAAACTTCATGATGTTGACCTTCAGCCCGCGACTCTCAAGTAGGCAGCCGATCGAAGCTGCGGCCAATCCCTTGCCTAGTGAAGACACAACTCCGCCGGTCACAAAGATGTACTTCGCGGGCATCTCGTCCTCGCTCTAAATTGTGTGTGAGAAATTGTGCAGGTGGGGTGCACGATCAATTATGGCAGAAAAAGCTGCGGAAAGAAACGGCAGAAATCACGGCACGTTGACTAACGCAGGGATGTAGGCGAGAATAATTGAGGCTTTCCCGCGAATCTGATCTCTAGGAATACTTCCTCAAAGTGGGCCTGTGGCGCAGCTGGGAGCGCGCTTCCATGGCATGGAAGAGGTCGCCGGTTCGATCCCGGCCAGGTCCACCAACTCTCTCAACGCATTATGAGAGAGCGCCCCGCTGCAGAAGGTGGAAGCTGGATGGGGCGCCGCCTCCGCTGCGCTGCGCTGTGCAGGGGCTTCGCTCCGCTACGGCGGCGCTGGGGGAAGGACCAGGAGTGGTGTGTCCGGCGAAAAGACTGCAGCAGGGTCTAGGCAAATTGGCTGGAGAATGGCACTTTACCTTGG
>QIAN01000036.1 GCA_003225005.1 Acidobacteriota bacterium
CTGACCGCGTTCATGCCTCTATTTCTGCCGCACGGGAACATCTGCGCAAAGCGCCGGGCCTGGCCCGTTCTTTGAATGGCAGGCTCATTCCGAAAGGCGCTGCCTGAATTTCAATTTCGAACCCCCGGGAGCAAAACTATGAGCATCACCCGCGAGGAAATCCGTGAACTGGCCGAGTTCCAGGACCAGGGTGGTTGTGCGCTGAGTTTTTACTTTCAGCCGTCGATACCGCGCAATAAAGCTCATAAGGAAGAAACAATTCTTGCCAAAGATCTTGCGCGGGAAGCCCTGTGCCAGCTGGAAAGTAAAGGCAAACCTGATTGTGCGCGCGGCGATCTCGACCGCATTCTGCGCTTGACCGGTGATTTTCGCAGCAACGGCGTGCATGCTAAAGCGATTTTCGCCTGTGCCGCGAAGGGCTTCTGGCGGGAATATGATCTGCCAGCACAATTAGGCAGCACTCAACTATTCGTGGACCGTAATTTCCACCTCAAGCCTCTGGTTCACCTCCTGGGAGCGCTGCCAAACCTGTGGGTTGTCCTTCTCGACCGTCACCGGGCGCGTCTCTTCGATTTGCGGTTGGGTGAATTGAACGAACGCGTGGATTTATTCCATCCACTATCACGGCGTGGCCGCAGCGATGGTTTTGCCGGTTACGATGCGGGCCATGCCCAACGTCGCGTTGACGAAGAAGTTCGCCAGCACTTCAAGAACGTTGCCGAAAGCCTCAAACATGCCCAAGAGAAAAATCTCTTTGAGAAATGGATTCTGGGCTGCTCGGAGATTCATTGGTCTCACCTCGAACCTCAGTTGCATCCCTACGTCGTCGAGAGGCTCTTGGGACGATTCTCCGCCGATGTGGGTCACGTCACGGCTGACGAGGTGCGGACGAATGCAGAGCGCATCTTCACCGAATGGCAGCGGCGGCGCCGCCACCAACTTGTCCAGGAAGCGATGAATCAGGCACGCGGCAACGCCCGCGGAGTCACGGGACTGCGCCGTGTGTTGCGTTCGCTGGAGCTAGGGGAGGTCCAAACTCTAGTTATAGCCGAGAACTATTCCGCGGAGGCTGTGGAATGTGCCGCCTGCGGCCACCTCGACGCTCACCTGGTGAGCTTCTGTCCGGCTTGCGGCCGGGCCACCCGTAACGTTGTCGACGTGGCAGAGGCCATTCTCCCTTTGGCGATTCACCGCGACGTCGAGCTTTTCTACGTTAAAGATGATCCGGAATTTGACCGGGTTGGGAATATCGCTGCTCTGTTGCGATACCGTTCCGACCAGAGTGCCAATGTACGGCCCATCTCAGTGCTTCCCGTAGGGCGCTCGCCTCGGGTTCGATCCGTCGCTGTGGGACGTTCCAGGGGCTTTGCGAGCTGATAGATCAAAGCGCCCATCAGATGCAGGGGACTGTCGCACCGCATAGTTCTCCACTGTTGCTTTTCGGCGGATTCTAGTCGGTGCCGGCGTGCCCATCGGACCGGCCAATTCCTTTGGGCGGTGATCTGAGCTACAATCTGACCCCTGATAGGGTCCCCCCCAGATGATTTCGCGGAGATGTTTCCTTGCGCTATCCGGAGGTGCCGTCCTGGCACCGTCTTTTTTGTGGGCGGCGGAGGAATTTCCCGCTTTGTTCGATCACATTCTTCTTGGCTGCAGCGATCTCGATGCCTGTATGGCGTACGTCGAGGGACGCACGGGTGTCCGGGCCGCGTTGGGTGGAGTCCATCCCGGTCGCGGCACACGCAATTCCCTGCTCTCGCTTGGAGAACGCCACTATCTCGAGCTCATTGCGCCCGATCCTAAACAGGACAGCGTCGAATCATTCGCTGCTAAACAATGGAACCTTCTCAAGGAACTAAAGACTCCACGCCTCATCGGCTGGGCCGCGCATCCCGGAGACTTGGAGGTGTTCGCCAGGAAGCTACGCGAATCAGGTATAGCTTTTCGAGGACCGTGGCCCGGATCTCGTACGCGCCCTGATGGCAGGGTCCTCAACTGGAAGACTCTCAGTCTTACAGACGACCACGATGGCATCCTTCCGTTCTTTATCGAGTGGGGTGCCGGCTCGCTTCATCCTTCCGCCGATGCCCCTGCGGGGTGTCACTTGGAGCGCTTCGCTGTAGCTGGTCGGGATCCCGCCCAACTGTCGAAGATATTCCAACGTCTTGGAATTGAAACACCCATTGAACGCGGCGAAAAGCCTGAGTTGCGAGCACGCATGGTTGGCCCTAACGGCACACTGGAAGTCAGTTCCTAAGTAAGCTGCCCTATACACGCACGTACTTGTCAGGAGGATCGATGCCTTTCTCCCGCCGCGATTTTGTGAAGACTTCAGTTGTGGGAGCGCTCGCTACCGGAGTCGGAGCACAAGCCAGCCTCGCCAGCAACCTTGGCGGCAATGGCTGGCCCAGTCAGGATTCCTCAAATGCCTCGCAGTCCGGTTCTTTCAAACGTCCCATCATCGTCTGCGCCAACAATGGATACGCGCATCTCGAGGACGCGTTCGTCTTCCTGAAAGGCGGCGGCGATACGCTTGATGCCGCCCTCAAAGTCGTCAAGGGTCCGGAAGATGATCCTAAGGACGATAGTGTTGGCCTCGGTGGCCTCCCCAACGAAGAAGGCGTTGTCGAGCTCGATGCCTGCTGCATGCACGGCCCAACGCGACGCGCTGGCTCGGTAGGTGGAGTGCGGAACATTAAGAACGTATCGCTGGTCTCGAATGCGGTGATGCAGCATACCGGCCACGTCATGCTGGTGGGCGAAGGCGCCGAGCGCTTCGCGGTGGCGATGGGATTCCCGCGCGAGAACCTGCTCACCGAGCACTCCCGAAAGATCTGGCTGCTGTGGAAGGAATTTCACTCAACTGACGACTGGTGGGGGCCAGGCCTCGCCGATCCGCACTGGCCGCCGCCAGCTTCTAAGACAACCAGCGATAAACCACAGGCGGAATTACGGGAGGATCGCATTAGGAACCTGCAAGCTCGCGCGGCAGACTTGGGCATCCCACCTGAACTTCAGCTCGCGGCCGTGCGAACGGTTTTATTCCCGCCGACCGGTACCATTCATTGCTCCGCGCTGAACGATAAGGGAGAGATTTCCGGCTGCACGACAACGAGCGGTCTTGCCTTCAAGCTGTCGGGACGCTGCGGCGATTCGCCGATCATCGGCGCGGGCTGCTATACCGATCAGGACGTGGGCTCTGCTGGCGCTACCGGAAGCGGAGAAGAGAACATCAAAGTCGCGGGCGCGCACACTATTGTCGAAAACATGCGCCATGGCATGTCCCCGCAGGAAGCCGGCCTGGACGCCCTCAAGCGCATTGTGCGCAACTACAACGGAGACCTGAACAGGCTGCGCTTCATTGACATGACGTACTACATCCTGCGCAAAGACGGAGCCTATGCGGGCGTTTCATTGTGGGAGGGGTACTCGAAGGGTAACCCGCACAAGATTGCCATCCATGACGGCACGCATCGCGCGGAGGTAGCAGTAAACCTGCTCAAAGGATACTCGCAGGAATTCCCGCCATTCCCGGAAATTCCTGAGGACTTGAAGAAAGACTCGGAGTACCTGAAATAGCGATGGATAGCGCGAACTGTCGCGCTTTTCCCGCCGGATGCGGACATTCGAATAGTCCCGGCAGTGCTTCTCCCGCTCGACAGCGGAGCACCAGCCACCGCCATCACTTACCTGCATTCCAGACGTACAAGTACGTCGCATCGTGGCGGTCGCAACCCTACGTCCAGCTTTCCGGGTGGCCCGATTCAGCGCCGAACGAACATTCTCTTTCTTTTCCGGTAGCGCCGCCAGTGGGACTTTGATCGCAGTCCCATCCTCCAATTGATCAAGATCATTCAGAATCGTAGTCACAACCTGTTTGTGCTTACCATTTCGGCCTTGCGGGACATCGGCCTGCGCCATGGTCTTGAAATGCATACTGGACTGATTGGCACGGGTAGGCATGGACGGTCTCTTGCTGGACGTGGTCTGATGGACGTGGTCTGATGGTTTGACGTTGTTTCCCTGCGCTTGCTACTGTCATATGTTTGCCCTCCAGCAGGCGCTCCATCCTGCGGCAAACCTTTTGCGAGCTGGTGCACTCGGCCTACTTTCTGATCACGGGAGACGTTCATGCCTGCCATTAAATTTCGCGGGGTAGATTTCATTCAGTACGACTCACTACTCACCGACGAAGAACGTTTAGTCCGCGAAACCACGCGTCAGTTCATTGAAGACAACCTCATCCCCATCATCGAAGAGTGCAACCGTGCCGGACGCTTTCCCCGCGAGCTGGTCAAGCCAATGGCTGACCTAGGTTTTTTTGGCGCTTCGTTAAAAGGTTATGGTTGCGCCGGAATGGGAAACGTTGAGTACGGCCTGATGACACAGGAACTCGAACGTGGAGACAGTGGCGTGCGCAGCTTTGTCAGTGTGCAGTCGGGGCTGGTGATGTATCCCATCTATGAGTTTGGCAGCGAAGAGCAGAAGCGAACTTGGCTGCCGGCCATGCAGAAGGGCGAAAAGCTGGGCTGCTTCGGCCTAACCGAGCCGGATTTCGGCTCCAACCCCGGCGGCATGCGTACCCGTGCCCGCAAAGTCGGCAAACAGTACGTGCTCAACGGCGAGAAGATGTGGATCACCTCCGGCACGATTGCCGACGTGGCCGTGATTTGGGCGAAGGTCGAAGACGAAGACGACAAGATTCGTGGCTTCCTGGTCGAGACCGACCGTCCCGGATTCAAAGCCGACGACATCCACGGCAAGTGGTCGCTGCGTGCGTCAGTCACGTCAGGGCTCTCGCTGCAAGATGTTCACATCCCTGAGTCGAATCTGTTGCCCAAGACCGGCGGCCTGAAATCTCCATTGATGTGCCTGAATCAGGCCCGCTACGGCATCGCCTGGGGAGCGCTGGGCGCAGCCATGGCGTGCTATGACTGCGCACTGCAGTATTCGCTGCTGCGTAAGCAGTGGCGCGACCAACCCATCGCCTCGCACCAGCTCGTGCAGGACAAACTCACCTGGATGATCAGCGAGATCACCAAGGCACAGCTCCTTGTGCTGCAGGTCGGCCGACTCAAAGACGCCGGCAAGGTCGAGCACCAGCACATCTCGATGGCGAAGCGCAATAACGTCTGGATGGCACTCGAGTGCGCCCGTCTATCGCGGGACATCCTCGGCGCCAACGGTGTCGCCGACGACTATCCCATCATGCGCCACATGATGAACCTGGAATCGGTGAAAACCTACGAAGGCACACACGATGTGCACTCACTGATCATTGGCCAGAGCGTCACTGGGATTGATGCATTCTAGGAAGCGTTGAATCGCCGAGACCTCCGAGTTTTCGCTGATCTGCCTCGTTGGTTGAAGTCCATCGAGAGCAATCCCTAACCAAGATTGCCATTAATCTATGGTCTCGTCCTTCTTGACCACACCCCCCGCAATGGAGGATGATGCGCGGTGCTCTCGGCGGATATCCATTCCGCCGGCATCGATTGGAGGTTCGCATGGCAACCCAGCTCCGCCCGGAAGGCAAGGCTCGCAGTTTCGGCGAAAACATTGAAAGCGACCTGGCGTCGCGATTCTTGCGGGTGGTTGAGGTAGCTGCTATCGCTTCCGCGCGCACCATGGGTCAGGGCGAACGCAAATTCTCCGACCAGGTGGCCACTGAAGCGATGCGGCGCACCATGGACACGATTCCGATGCGCGGCACCGTCGTTATTGGCGAGGGCGAGCGCGATAAAGCGCCCATGCTCTACATCGGCGAGAAAGTCGGAGCCGAATTTCCCGATGGCACCGAGGTTCCAGAAGTCGACATCGCGGTCGATCCGCTTGAAGGCACGAATCTCTGCGCCACCGGAGCACCCGGGGCGATCACCGTGCTGGCTGCTTCCGAGCGCGGCGGATTGCTCAATGCCCCCGATTGTTACATGGAAAAAATTGTCGTTGGGCCGTCGTGCAAGAATGCTGTCGAACTCGACGCTCCCGTTGCCGACAACCTGAAGAATATAGCCAAGAGGCTGGAGCGCGACGTGGAAGATCTCGTCGTCATCGTGCTCGACCGCCCCCGCCACGAAAAGCTGATTGCCGACATTCGCGCCGCCGGCGCGCGCATTCGATTGATCGGCGACGGCGACCTCTCGGCTGGAATTGCCGCGGCGGTCATCGGCACTGGCGTGCATGCTGTGATGGGATCTGGCGGGGCTCCGGAAGGTGTGATCACTGCGGCCGCCATCCGCTGCCTTAATGGCTACATGCTGGGGCGGCTTGTCATCAAGCCCGAGCATGAGGAGCGCATCGCCAAGATGGGCATCAAGGACAAGAATCGCATATACGAAGCCGAAGACCTTGCGCCAGGCAAGCAGCTCATCTTTGCCGCGACTGGCGTCACCGACGGCGCGCTGATGAAGGGTGTACGGTTTTTCGGCGAAGGCACGCGGACCTCGTCCGTGATCCTGACACTGCGTACGGGCAAGGTGCGCTTCGTGGAAAGCATCCACCTCGAGAAGGGGCCAGATGTGAAGGTGCGGTTTTCGTAAGCGCTGGCGGCCCTTAGCGAACGGCTGCTCGATATGCAAGCCTTCAAGGTCGCGTCTATGCCGGACAGCTTGCCTCTAAAGAAAAAGAAAGTCGGGGATCAGGGCGGAAAATGGATGCGAGTCCTCCTGCCAACGAAACACCGCGGCGCGACAAGCGGCTGAAGCTTCATGTAAACTTAAAGCGCTGAGTCATAGGCAGTACATCCTATCAGAGCAACCAGCTACAACCTTAAACGTCCCGGGGCCGCGGCCGGCGGGAGATTTTTGTCAGGAGCAGCGAATCAATGGCAGCCATGGGAAAGATTGCAAAGACAGCGGACCGCAAGAAGGTCATGGACACCACCAAGAGCACGGATTGCCCGAAGTGCGGCAAGGCTACGCGTATCGTGAAACGGGTTAAGGACCGCGAGCGCGGCGTCCCGGGCGGGATTTACATTTCGTGCTCGGCCTGCGAGTTCTTCGAGAAGCTGTAACGAGGACTTCGGCCTTTGGGGTTTCGTGACTTCCGTCAAGCGAATCTGTTCTACCATCATTTTCCTATTCGAGTTCCAGCGCCGTCTTTAGTGCGCGATCCAATTCAGTTAATCTCGACCACGAAAGCGATCCCACGAATTGCGCAAGCTGTGCTTTGCGCACGCTCGCTCCGGTAGACGCGGTAGATGCCCTCCGGTTTCATCGCAGGTTCTCGCTGGTCTTCGAAGTGCTGGTAGCGAAGCACGTCTTCAGCCGCAGTGTTCAGCGATCCCGTAGCGATGGAGGGTGGCCTTGATGAAGGCGGGGCGGGAATGCTTCGATCCGGCTAGACGATCAATAGCGGAAAGCATGTCGGGTGAAAGGGTGAGAGATGTCTTCACTTGCGTATCACCAACATAACACAGAGGGTCCGGAGTCGCGTCTTTCCTATCCAAATGTGAGGGAGTCTTTCCGCAGCCCGTCTAGAGACCCATCTGCTCTAGGATTGCGCGTGCCTCTGCGACAGGATCGGCGGCTTCGGTGATGGGCCGTCCCACAACGATATAGCTGGCGCCGGCAGTGATGGCTTCGGCAGGCGTAGCGACGCGGACTTGATCGCCATGTCCGCTTCCGGCTGGGCGGACGCCCGGGACGACGATGGCGAAATCGTCCCCGAGCTTGGCGCGCAGCGTCGGGACTTCACGGGCGGAGGTGATGACTCCATGACAGCCCTCAGCAAGGGCGATCGTAGCCAAGCGCAACACGCTGTCCACAACGTTGCCGCGCATACCAATTTTGTCCAGATCGTTCTCCTCTATGCTGGTGAGCACCGTGACGGCCAGCACCATCAATTGGGGATTAGATCGCGCGGCTTCGACGGCGACGCGCAGCATCTTTCCACCGCCGGCGGCGTGCACCGTGAGCATGCTCACGCCCAACTGTGCGGCTTCGCGAACAGCCGCTCCTACGGTGCTGGGAATGTCGTGATACTTGAGGTCGAGAAAAACCCGCCGGCCGGAAGCCACCAGATCCCGCACAACTTGCGGACCTTCGGCAGTGTAGAGTTGCATGCCGACCTTATAGGTTAGTGCGGCATCGCCCACGGCCATCACGATCTTTCGGGCCGCGGCGGCCGTGGAAACATCCAAAGCCACGATAAGACGCTGGCGCGGATCGTCACTTGCGACAATACTGCTGACAGGGATGCCGTGGGGCTTCTGGGCGTGCATCCCTGTCAGTGTAGAGTTTTTATGGAAGTTCCGCTACGGGTCTGGAGTAGGCTACAGTCTGCAGCAGGGCAACGTGGGGACGGTTACCACGCTTGACCACATCCAGGCGGACGCGTTGCAACCCTTGTTCCTGGAACTCCAGCACTCGGGCGGCGCCATAGGACAGATCGATGATGCGGCCCTGGACGATAGGTCCACGGTCGTTGACGCGGACCACTACAGCCCGGCCGTTGTGTAAATTGGTGACCCGGACGTAACTTCCCAAGGGAAGCGTCGGATGGGCGGCGGTCAGATCGTGCATGTCGTAGGCTTCGCCGCTGGCGGTTGGTTTGCCATCGAAGTAGCTGCCATACCAGGAAGCTGTTCCAACTTGATACGGAGCCTTTTGATTCGGAGCCTTCTTGCTGGCCTGTTTACGGATTTCGGGCTTGGATTCGACTGACCTAGCGCGAGCCGGTGTCGCCTCCGAGTTGTTTGGGCCCTGAGCCGCTCCCAGGCTGGCAACTAAAAAGGCCATTGCCAGTCCATGAGCTAAACGTCTTCGCATTCAGTTCTCCTCGCATCTCAAAAAGTCGTCCTAGCTAGGTTGTCAAGAGCTTATCCTGTAAATCCTAGGGGGGGGGACCGAGGGTGTCAACACGAAAGTGAAGGGGTGTCGGATGACCCTGGAGTAACTGATGTCGTACGTAACTTGTTGTTAATTATGGAATATAGATAGGATATTACTCATAACAATGAGCTTAACTATTTACTTAAAAGTGAATAACCAGAGGCCCCTAGGCTTGGAAGAAATTTCATCCTCAATGTTTTCATCGAGTTGCGTGGTAATACGCCGTAAGCAGTTGATATATATGAGGTTAGGGGAAAAGTTGCCAAGAAGAAAAGAAAATATTTTTTCCGGTAGGGTCATCTGCCGCATGGGAGATCGGGCAATGGTTGGAATTGTTCTTCCGGACGAAGCTGAAAGTCATGTCTGAGAAACCGCCTATCGTACTTACGATTGCCGGCTTCGACCCCTCGTCTGGGGCCGGC
>QIAN01000304.1 GCA_003225005.1 Acidobacteriota bacterium
CAGAATGATGGGAAAACAGTCCGCGGTCTGAACTGTCAAAAGAAGACCGGGAGTTGCCGTGATCAGGCCATCGCCAGCCAGAGATAATGCCGGCGGCGACAGCCAGCACGCAGAATCAAAGTACCGAATGACGTCGGAATGGACCTGGCGGACGCTAATCAGGTTCCAGGATCGCGCATCAGCGTCACGTCGAGCCTGCGCCGAAGCCTGGCCAGGTTCTCCTAGTGCGCGCAGAAAGGCCGCGCGATTCCGTTGGACTGCTGTTTTGGAGTCGTCTTTGGTGAAGCCGAGATTCAGGTCGCTCTTACCGTAGACACGGGAGAATCCGCCCGGACGGCTAGAAAAACCATGCACCAGCCAGGACAACTGGCTCAACGGTTTGGCATACAGGATTTTGGGCTTTGTCCTATCGGCGGCAACGGTCGGCACCGAATCATATTACTTGAAGACGCCGTCGTGTTACTTGAAGACGCCGTCGTGCCGGGGGGCTGCGCGATGATTTGCTCCCGCTGCGCCCCCTCCGCTATAGTTTTTACCGTCATGTTTGAGAATTTCACCGCTACCGACCGCTGGACGAAAAAGCCGGTTCATTGCATCTATCAGGCCATCATCGTAGCGATTGCCACGCGGCACGCCGACGCGGTGGACATCAAGTTCCTGGTGGATGGACACACGGCGTGGGTGGCCCTGCCTCATCCTGCCTGGGTCGAATATAAGAAGCGCACCGGTAAGCTGATCACCGATCCGCTGGCGGTTGAGATTGCCGGACACTATCTGAAGACTGCGCTCGAGTCGGGAGAAGCCGTAGGCAGTGCAATGTACTCCCTAACCGTAGAGCAGACACTGGCTCACTTGGATGCAGCCGTAGCCGAAATGCAGGCAGAAGCCGCCGTATCAGATCGCTGGCAGGCACGAATGGGGTATTCCTCACGCGGCTTCCCAGGTTTGGGGAATCGGGTCACTTAAGCTCGTTTGAGCACTCGTGAGAGCCAGATCAGGATGATGGCCCCGACGATCGCGACCACGATGCTTGCCACTATGCCGCCCGCAGGATAGATGCCCAGTGTGTTGAAAATCCACCCTCCGACGATGGCGCCTACCATCCCCAGGACAATGTCCATGAGAGGACCGTATCCGCGGCCTTTCATGATCTTGCCCGCACCCCATCCTGCAATCAGACCTACGATGATCCACCCCATCAGGACTGAGAGCATGTACGCCTCGTCGACCGCACTCGATGAGCCATCCGCTGTGGCCTACTTCCACAAGTAATAGAATCCAACCTGCTGCTCGAGCAGCTTCTCCCGCGCCGGCAGATACTGGGAAACATCGCCAAGCAAGAGATCGAGCACGGTTTTACGTTCTTTGTCGGGATGCACCAGAGAGGGTTCTCCCTTAATTCCCACCGACTTTGCCGTATCGGCGACCGCGGCTTCGAAGTCGCCGACCTGGTCAATCAGCTTCATCGGTAAAGCTTCGTCGCCGGTCCAAACTTTGCCGTTGGCGATGGACTTGACATCATGAAACTTCAAACCGCGCCCATCGGCAACGGCTTTGACGAACTGCCCGAACATGTTATCGATCAGCGACTGCATATACGCCTGTTCGGCTGGAGTGAGGTCGCGGGTAGGATTGCCCGTGTCCTTGAATTCGCCAGTCTTAAATACGATGTCCTTCAGCTTGGCCCACTTCAGTAATCCACCATAGTTCACCCACTGCGCGATCACGCCAATCGAACCTACGATGCTGCCCTGGTCGGCATAAATTTTGTTGGAGGCCGAGGCGACGTAATACGCTCCGCTTGCGCCAACGGTTTCGATCGAGGCCACGATGCGCTTTTTCTTTTCGTCGCGTACGCGCTTGACCTCGCGATAGATTTCTTCCGATGCAGCCACTCCGCCACCCGGCGAATTTATATGTAAGATGATGGCCTTGATCGAAGAATCATCGGCGAACTTCTTGAGCTGGCCGACCACTGGTTGCGGCGATAGAATTACGCCGTCGAGGTCGACCACGCCGATCTTGTCGCCGAAGCTGCTGCTTAGCGAGGTCTCGTTGCCCCCAGCGTGCAGCGTCAGATAGACCAGCGAGAACACGGCCAGTACGAAGAGGAAGAAAGCCCCTCCGCCGATGAGAATCCAGAGCAGCGTGCGTGAGCGTCCTTCAGGCATGTAGAAAGTTTAGCACCGGGCAAGCCAAAGCAGGGTGGAGGTCAGTTTAGTCTGGCTGTACGGAGTAGATACGGGAGGCGATTCATTGGTCCAGCAAACATGCAACACACATTTGCGTCTGTCAAAGTTTCAAACCCGGAGCACCCGGAGCGGTCCGTCAGGGATTGACAATGACGTGCAGTGCCTTCGGCGCCACTCTGATTTCCACGGGCGTTCGGCACACGTACTCGCCATCTGCATAGACGTCGAAGGGTGTCTGAGTTTCCACCCGAAAGCGATTGGCTTGAAAATACTTTACTTCGCGAATATTCAGGTGGCCGCCGAAATAGACGGTGGGAAAGAGGCAGAACAGCTTGAGGGGATCAAGGCCAGCAATGATACACGCGTCGAGCTGGCCGTCGTCCATGACAGCGTGCGGCGCGATCTTCATGCCGCCACCGTAAGTCGGGGTGTTGGCGAAAGCCGCCAACATCGTAGGTTGGTCGCTGCGTGTGAGCCATGTCAAGTCGCTCGTGGCGTTAGGGTTGGGGGCTGCCTCCGTTGGGCCTGGATTGTCGACCGTTCGAATCTTGACCGGCAACGGGGCGAAACGGAAAAGCGCCGGCGCTAAACTGAGAGCATAGCCCCCGTGCCCACGCAGCCAGCCCGGCAACTCGCTGGCCCGACGCGAGACCTCGCCGTCGAGCCCGACGCCAGCCGCGCAGCAGAAGTATCGAGTGCCCAGTGCCGACTCTCGAGCCAGTTCGTGTGACGGGACCACCCCGCCTCCCTCTTCCACTGGCGTGATCATTCCTAGGTCAATCCTGCGCACGTTATTCGTGCCCTGGCAGAACAGCCGCCATGCTGCGCTCGAATCACGCACCCGCGGCAGACCTAGGGCGCGGGCAAAGTCATTGCCGCTGCCCGCGGGGACGACCAGCACAGGCAGGCCGAGCTGCACCAGTTGCGCCAGGTGACGGTGGATGGTGCCGTCGCCGCCGAACAGGAGAATAGCGTCTGCCTGGTCCGAGCTCGAAGGCATGCCGACGCGCCATTCGACAGCTTTGTCAGTCTGAAATGGTTCGAGGTGCCTTCGATGGCACCCCGGCCCGAGGATAGCAGCAGGGCGCATGTGCGCGGTTGAGAGTAGCAGAACTTGCCAGGGAGCATGGAGTGAGAAAAAATATTGCTATAGCCAGGGCTAGGCGATTACCACTCTCTTCATCGACCGGCCTGCTCTCACCACCAGGGGCCGCGTAGGGCGAGGTACTGCAAGCTTTGGTTTGTCCACGGGTTGCCCGTCAATCTCGACCGCTTTCTGCTTTATCTTGCGACCGCCGTCGGAGGCTGACTCTGCCAGAGAGGCTTCCGCAAGCAACTTGTCCACGCGAACCAGAACGGCCGTGTCGAGTCCGCGATCTGGCGTCAAGACGAGCACATCTGCCGGCGGCGTCTTGATGGCCACCGGTTCGCCCGAACCAGCGAGAATCCTCGCCATCGGCACCGTCACATGTTCCAAAACATCCGGCGTCTCGTCCTTCTGGTACTGCTTCGCCCAATCCTCGCCTGCCTGCGTTGCCATCTCCGCCGAATGGAAGTCCGCCACAATGTGACGCGCCAACCCTTTTTTCGCATCCATCGGATGCGCTTCGCGCTTCATCTTCTCGATCTCAGCGACCTGCACATCCGTCAACAACTCGTAATACCGCCACATCATCTGGTCCGAAATCGACATGATCTTACCGTACATCTCCAGAGGAGGCTCATGAATGCCGATGGCATTGTTCAGAGACTTCGACATCTTCTGAACGCCGTCGAGGCCTTCGAGAATCGGTGTGGTCAGGACGACCTGCGACTCCTGGCCGTAGCTGCGCTGCAGTTCGCGGCCGAGCAGCAAATTGAATTTCTGGTCTGTGCCGCCGAGTTCGACGTCCGCCGCAAGAGCCACTGAGTCATATCCTTGCACAAGCGGGTAGAGTAACTCGTGCATGGCGATGGGTTTTTCCGCCTCGAAACGCTTGTGGAAGTCCTCGCGCTCAAGCATCTGCGAGACGGTGTACTGGGCAGTGAGGCGCACAAAGTCATCCGCTGTAAACTTCGCGAACCAGCGGCGGTTGAAGTCGATCACGGTTTTCTGCGGATCGAGAATGGTGAAGACCTGTGCCTTATAAGTCTCCGCGTTCTGTTCAATCTGCTCAGCAGTAAGCGGAGGGCGCGTAGCCGAGCGCCCCGTCGGGTCTCCGATCATGCCGGTGAAATCGCCGATAAGGAAGATGGCAGTGTGGCCGAGGTCCTGGAAATGTTTGAGCTTGCGCAAAACGACGGTGTGGCCGAGGTGCAAATCCGGCGCCGTCGGATCCATTCCTAGCTTCACTCGCAGTGGTCTGCCGGTGGCTCGCGATTTTTCCAGCTTGGAACGAAGTTCGCTCTCGCGAATGATCTCCGCGGCACCCTTCTTGAGGTAAGTGAGTTGTTCGTCGACGGGAGCGAGGGTCGGCATGGCAGTTGATTATAGCGGCGACTCGCGGACAAGACGGCGGCCGACGATCTTGAATTGTCCTTCGAGCACAATGTTGATCGCTTCCGTATAGGCCGCATGCTCCCGCTCAAGAATACGCGCGGCCAGCGAATGTTCGTCGTCGTCGTCGAGCACCGGCGCGGCTTTCTGAACGATGATCGGCCCATGATCGAGTTCGTCGTCCACAAAATGTACGGTACAGCCGGAGACTTTCACTCCGTAAGCGAATGCCTGCTCTTGAGCTTCGAGTCCAGGGAAGGCCGGCAAGAGGGAAGGATGGATGTTAAGGATCTGGCGCGGAAACTGTCGGACAAACCACGGCGAGAGCAAGCGCATATATCCCGCAAGGCAGATGAGATCGACTTTGTGCTGCTGCAGGGCGGCAACCACTTCTCGGTCGTGCTCTTCGCGCGCCTTGCCTTTGGAGGGGATCACTAGGGTGTTCAGCCCACGCTGGCGGGCGGCTGCGCCGCCCGGTGCGTCGGCCCGGTTGGAGATGACTACTGCAATGCCTGCGTTTTTAATACGTCCCGCAGCAATGCTGTCGGCAATGGCGACAAAGTTCGAGCCGCGCCCAGATAAGAGAATGCCGAGGGATTTCATTATCGATTGGCTGACGGTTGAATGTTGATGGAACCGCATGCCGAATCAACAATCAACATTCAAAAATCAACAATTTCTTTCTTAGTTGTATAAGACCTTCCGCTCACCCTTCACGATGCGGCCCACGGTGTACGCTTTTTCGCCCACGCGTTCGAGCACGGTCTGCGCCTTCTTGAACTTCTTGGAAGGAATCACCAGCAGCATCCCCAAGCCCATGTTGAAAGTTCGCAGCATTTCGTCCTGCGGGACGTTGCCCAGAGTCTGCAGATGCTCAAAGATCGGCAGCACGGGCCATGATCCCAGTTCAATGATGGCAGCGGTGCCGCGTGGCAGGACTCGCGGCAGGTTTTCGCTGAGTCCGCCGCCGGTGATGTGGGCCAGAGCGGAAACGCATTCGCCATCCATGAGCTTCTTCACCACCGGCCAATAGCTCTTGTGCGTGCGCATAAGCTCGTTGCCGACCTTATTCTTGATCTCGTTGACGTAGGTTTCGGCCGAGTAGTGCCCGACCTCGAACAGCAACTTGCGGGCCAATGAATATCCGTTTGTGTGCAGGCCGTTGGAGGGCAGACCGAGCACGATGTCGCCGATCTCCACGGTCTTCCCCGTGATAATTTTTTCGCGCTCCACCACGCCCACAATAAATCCCGCCAAATCGTATTCACCATGGGGATAGAAGCCTGGCATTTCAGCGGTTTCGCCGCCGATCAGTGCGCAGCCGTTATGTTTGCACGCGTCGGCGATTCCTTCGACCACTTGTTCAGCCACCGCCGGATCGAGCTTCCCGGCAGCCAGATAATCCATGAAAAATAGCGGTGCCGCGCCCTGCACGGCGATGTCGTTGACACAGTGGTTGACCAGATCAGCGCCCACGGTGGAGTGCAAGCCCATTTCGAAGGCGATCTTCAGCTTTGTCCCTACGCCATCCACGCTCGAGACCAGTACGGGATCGTGATACTTGGCCTTGTCCACGGCGAAAAGGCCGCCAAACCCGCCGATTTCACTGAGCACACCGCGCGTAAAAGTTTTGTGCGCCAGATACTTGATGCGCTGCTTGGTGCGGTGGGCGCGGCTAATATCCACACCAGCATCCGCGTATGTAATGGGGCCGGGTGCGGACGTGGGAGTCTTAGCCACAGATTCTTCTTTCGCGTGCGTCGTCTAAAATCTTAAGTGTGGGGAAACACCAGGCACTTTACGAAGCGGCAGCACCCTCTAAGGCCGATCATTGTAGCATGTTCGATGAAGGCTACCCCGTCTGCCCGTCGCACTGGCGCATGCCAGAAACCGTGAGAGTACACCTCAACTGCTTCCGCCAACGCGCACCCTCGTTCGCGACGGCAGAAGCCGACTAGTGAGAGATAAAGTCCGAAAAGAAGTAGGCCAAAACTCCGAATAGTGCGAGGCCAACGATGCCATAGGCGGTGAGCACCCAGGCACCACGGCCTTCATGATGTTTCACCGAAGCGCCCGACGGCTGGGAGACTGAACCAGAAGAGACAACGGGGGCCCTATCTGCCATGCCAAAACCTCCGAACAGAAAGATCGCGGCGCTAGAAATCATGCGTCACGCCTGCCCGCGTCAGGGCGGGCAAGACCATCTGAAGCGAGATTCTACTACTGTTTTCCGGCAAGATCAGCAGGAAAATGCGTTCGATAAATGTGGTGGGATACAATGAGTTTTCTTTACATGGGGCCAACCGGTCATCCCGCCGCGCTTCCCAAAATTAGCGGTAATGTGCGCCGGGCAAGCCTCCGAGATAGAGACGGTGCCGCTACGATCCATAAGAAAACTATGCGCAATTCTTTCGTCGCCTTTCTGGTTGGTTGGATCCTGGCCGTTTCCCTGTCTTCCCGTGGCCAGCAGGCTAGCCAAAAACCAGAAGGCTCCACTCATTCGGTAGCCAACCCAAAGAAGTCCGCCAAGCGGGCGGAGGTGGCGGTTACAAAGTCTTCGGACAGCAGGGGTACCAAGCCTGCAGAACCCCCCCCCGACTACTCCCAGGAATCGTTTGTCATAGAGCAATTGCGATCTCACTACGTCTTCAATACTGACGGCACGGGAAAAAAGGAAATCACTGCCCGCATCCGAGTGCAAAGCGAAGCGGGAGTCCAGCAGTGGGGTCAGTTGCAAATGGGCTACAACTCAGCCAATGAACGGATGGAGATTCTTTACGTCCGCGTCCGTAAGCAGGATGGCAGCGTCGTCAAGACAGGTGACGACGCAGTGCAGGATCTCAGCGCCCCGGTCGAACGCGAAGCGCCGGTCTATACCGACTATCGGCAGAAGCACATT
>QIAN01000037.1 GCA_003225005.1 Acidobacteriota bacterium
GCCTCGTCAGGTTGATCGTTGCCAGTGCGCAAGAAATTGCCTGCTTGACACGTATCCTTCACAGCGCAAGAATACGTCCTGCTCGGCTTGGGGCTTCCAACGCGGATTTCAGCCAGAAGGTCCGTAATCAGTGTGCCCAGATCTAAGGTTGAGCCACTCCTCACGGATCGATTTCTGTCCGAGCGCGCTGCCTGCCCTCTCGCCCCATGTCTGTAAATTCTATGAAAAAGGAGAATGGAAACATGTCCCTCAAAAATCGACTTCTCCAGTTAACACTGGTTGTGCTTAGCCTTACGGTCGGGATGCAGGCGCAGGACACTCAGCATTGCTCAAACGCAACCTTGCACGGCAGTTACGGTTTCCACGCTACCGGAACGGGGTTCGTTGCGATCGGTCGCTTCGTCTTTGATGGAAATGGTAGTCTCACCGGAAAACTCTTCATAAGAGTGCCTGGCACGAACATTGGGCCTGTCGAATTTCCTGGAACGTATTCGGTAAGCCCTGACTGCACAGTCACGGACACATGGGGCCCACCCATCAACAGCACGCACGTGTCGGCGATCGTTGATCAAGGTAAGGGGTATTTCATCATGAACGTTAGCCCATCTACCCCGGCTGCGGATACCCTTAACAATGGAGAGGCCAGAAGGAAGTAGTCCGAAGAAATCGAGAGGGCCGTGAATCATGCGGCCCTCTGATATTTCCCGACATAAACTCTCTTTCGCTTGGGTTGTTGATGAAAACAATAGAAGCGCTCATTGACCGGCTAATGTGAGCCCATTTTCCGGCGCGATAAGGTACTCGAGTTCTTGGTTAATTTTGCGGAGACGTTGAGCAAGTCGATGTAATTTGCTCGAGGCTTTGGAGTCTTGCAGGCCAAGGCGAAACGTCTGCAGAAGATAAGTGGCGGCGATCGAGTCGCGAATGGAGAACAGGTTCGGGCGAGGTGGAGCGGTGGTCAAGGACAGGGGGAAGTTTGGGAACAGGGTGACGCAGAGTCGTGTTGTGGCAGGCGCGATGGAACTCGCGTTGCAGGTCTTGCTGCGTGACCTGAACGTAACGCATGGTCATGCGGATGTCGGCACTTGCACTGGCGAGCACGGGATCGGCTACGGAAAAATGAAATACCTGCATGCTGAACACGGGGAAGCGCTCGAAGTCATGCGCACAATCAAGAGAGCCTTGGGCCCGGAAAACCGGATGAATCCCGGCAAGATCGTCGATCTATCCGTACAGTAAGTCAGAAGAATATCCTATTCAGAAATCATTCTGGAGTCTCGCCTATGAATAAGAGGACCTTTATCAAGCTCTTCGCCGCCACGGTTGCATCTTCGCCGGTAATGCGCCTGCTGGCTTGGGCGGGACAGGAACGACTCCGAAACTGGGCCGGCAATGTCGAGTACAGTACCGACAGGGCTGAAACTTCCACTTCGCTCGAACAGGTGCAGGACTATGTCAAAAAAGAAAACAAGCTGAAAGTGCTCGGCACCCGCCATTGCTTCAACAACATTGCCGACAGCAAAGACCAATTCCTGTCGCTGAAGCCGATGGACAGCGTGATCGCCATCGATCCGGAGAAGCGCACCGTCACCGTCGGTGCGGGCATCACCTATGGAAAGTTGTGCCCTTATCTCGACGGCAAAGGCTTCGCTCTTCACAACCTCGCATCGTTACCCCATATCTCCGTGGCGGGTGCATGCAGCACTGCAACCCACGGCTCCGGCCAGAAAAACGGCAACCTTGCCACGGCGGCATCCGGCCTCGAAATAGTCACGGCGGACGGCAAGATCGTGAACCTATCCCGGGAACGAGACGGCGAGACATTTAGCGGAGCGGTGGTTGGACTGGGCGCTCTGGGCGTGATCACCAAGGTCACACTGGATATTCAGCCGAGCTTCATGATGCGCCAATATGTTTACGAAAACCTGCCGCTCAGTGAGTTGAAAGAGCACTTTGACGCCATCGAATCCAGCGGCTACAGCGTGAGCTTGTTTACTGACTGGCAAAAGCAGCGCATCAACGAACTGTGGATCAAGAGCCGCGTCGAAGAAGGACAGGTATTTCACGCTACTCCCGAGTTCTTCGGAGCGAAGCTCGCCACCCGCAATCTCCACCCAATTGCGGAGCTGTCGGCGGAAAATTGTACCGAGCAGATGGGCGTGCCGGGTCCCTGGTATGAGCGCCTGCCCCACTTTCGCATGGGGTTCACTCCGAGCGCGGGCAAAGAACTGCAATCCGAATATTTCGTGCCGCGGCAGCATGCGGTGCAAGCAATCCTGG
The DNA here is from genome assembly GCA_003225005.1 of Acidobacteriota bacterium. GTDB lineage: Bacteria > Acidobacteriota > Terriglobia > Terriglobales > Acidobacteriaceae > Sulfotelmatobacter. The sequence goes on from QIAN01000037.1 coordinate 2,281, forward strand.
GGGTCGAGCGGCTGCGCGATCAAGTGGGCCCGTCTCTACTGATTACCGAAATCCGCACGGTTGCCGCCGACAACTTATGGATGAGCCCTTGTTACCAGCAGGACTGCGTCACCATCCACTTCACCTGGAAACCAGACTGGCCCGCCGTGAGCAAGCTGTTACCCGTGATCGAGAAGGAACTTGCTCAGTTCAATGCCCGCCCACACTGGGGAAAGCTTTTCACCATCTCGCCGGCGGAACTTAACCGCATTTACAAGAAGATGCGCGAATTTGTTGAGCTCAGTAAGCAGTACGATCCCCAAGGCAAGTTTCGGAATGAGTATCTGAACAAAAACATCTTCAATACCTGAAACTTGTAAAAAGGACGCGTTGGTCGGGTAATTATCCTCGCCGCATTTCTCTGAGCGAGGCGGAGAGTGCTTGGAACAGCGAACGCACCACAAAACAGAATTCGCTTAAGAAAACACAGACCCCTTTTAGGCCCCCATTAATCGTTTCCGGCCGTGTTTTAGGGGTTCTTGGAGCGCCACTCGTGCCCGTAGATTCACTAAGTTACCGGTGACCGAAATGCTCATAACCCAAAGGTCGGTGGTTCAAATCCACCCCCCGCAACCATGAACGCCACTGCTTTAGAGGCAGTGGCGTTCACCTTCTTCCGACGCGATTCTTCGCAACGCGATGACCTGATGGAACTCCAAATTCCCCCCTAGTCCTGTGCCGTATAGATCCAGATTTCGGCTCCATGATCCGCGCGAGCGGGTACAGCCAGATAGAAACGGTCGAACGCTTTCCGGCCCTTTCCGAAATACCCGGCAGTGCGTGCGCCTATAGCGGAATCGACCTTGGCGAGAAGATCGTAATGATCGGCATCGTCCTGTCTGAAAACGCTGATGTACCCTTCTCCGCCGGGAATATACACGCGCCTGCGGGCGGAATCGTAATACAGGTCGTCCGCATCCTGGACAGCCGGAAGCGTTGCAACCAAGCGTCCTGAGTTGGTGTCAAACACCAAGAATCGCGGCGGAGTTCGCGTGGCCACGAAAAGCCTATGGTTAGCCGCATCCAACGCCATTGGAAAATTGCTCTCGAAGGTCAACGGCCAGCGAGCAATGGGGTGCGTGCTGCGATTGACGGCAGCAATCTGCTTTAAGTCCGGCAAGTTCACATATATGTTTGGGCTGAGGTTTCCAGTTGGAAGGATTCCGGATGCGCTCCCAGTTTGAATTCGTCGACTCGCTTATTGGTTGCCGCATCAACCACCGCGATTGCGCCGGTCTTTTCGTCCCCGTAGCCGACGTATACTCGCTTCTTCGCCGCATCATAGCGAAGGCTATTTACATCATCCCCCAAAGTCGATGGAGCCGATCAGATCGAAAGTGGTGCCATTGTAGACATACAGCTTCCCCTCGTCGCTTCCCACAAATACCTTGTTCGTCTCCTGCGAATACACTACGCCTTGCGGGGTTGGCACCCCAGAGATGGAGTGAATCACTGTCTGCGCACTGATGCCAATAATCTCTTCCGTATCATTTCCCAGCGCAGAGACAAAAAGCCGGTTGTGGGTAGCATCGAGGCCAAAATGATCAATGCGCCCCTTAACGTTCGGCAACGGGATCGCTCCAGTCAACACAAGCGGAGCTTCGCTGGGAGGATGCGAGTTCTCCTGAGCATGCATTTGAATGGTGAATGCGGCGATCAGTACCAAGACAAGGCCACGACCACACACTTTTCTCAACGCTTTCCTCCATCTCAGGCATGCCGGAGGACTAGTAGCCCTGCTGCCGCCGCGCAGGCTATGAGAACCGGCTCAGGAACCTTCCAGCGAAATAGTACGGCAAGACTAACAGCGGAGATCAACATGGTAGGCAGATCGTAGACCGAGCGACGAGCAAGAACGATCGCCGCACCGGCAATGGCGCCGGTCGCCGCCGCAGTCACACCTCGTACGAAAGCATTCAACTGAGGGTTTTTAGCCCAGCGTTTGTAGGAGGGTGCCAACAGCACAACTACAAGGTAGACGGGCAAGAAAATTCCGAGGGCTGCCGCTGTTGCTCCTGCAACACCTGCAACCAGATACCCGATAAATGCGACAGTGATGACCACCGGTCCAGGTGTAATCATTGCCACTGCGACCGCATCCACAAATTGTTTGTCGGTCAGCCAATGATGGCCTTGCACCACTCCACCATAGAGGAAGGGCACAACAGCGAGCCCACTTCCGAACACAAACAGCCCAGCCTTCGCAAAGTAGACAAAGATCGGCAACAGAGTGCCGCTCGCGCCAAGTGTCGCTAGGGTTCCTGGCGCAAAAACCATCGGCTCTGTGCTTCTGGCCGATAAACGGTTGGGAAAAGCCCTGGTGAACAGGTTCATTACCCCGCCTAGCAGAAAGAGCCAAATGATCTCCTGCGAGGTCCAAGCCGTTGAAACTGCCAGAAGCGCGAATATTCCCCAAAGCAACTTGTCTTTCCCGAGCGTGAGTTTTGTGAGTTTGAACGCAGACCGGGTGATGATCCCGATCACCGCTGCGCCGATTCCGTAGAACATGCCCTGCATCCATGGCAGCCCACCGAAGCGAACATAGGCCGCAGAGAGCCCCAACACCATAAGGAAGGATGGCAACACGAACGCCACGCCAACCGCAGTAGCCCCGAGCACACCTGCGCGAAGGTAGCCGAGATAAATTGCGAGTTGGGCAGCCAGAGGGCCTGGAGCGAGCTGCGCAAGCGCCAGACCCTCCAGGTAGTCTTCTTTGCGGACCCAACCGCGCTCGTCAACAAGGTCCTGCTGCATATGTCACGCTAGCGCAATCGGTCCGCCGAAACCGACCGTTCCCAGTCGGAGGAAATATCCAACAAATTTAGCGAGTGACACTCTCTTTGGCTCGGCGGCTATCGAGTTGGGTTCTGGGTTCATTTTGTCGAGTTTGTATTATCGAGAGCCGCTCGCAGTCCCTTCGCCAATTTCACCGCGTCATCGTTTGCCCAAAAGTGCATGAAGAAGAGGTGGGGTTCTTCCATGAGCATGTGGCTGTGCAGGGCTGTTATTGCAATTCCGTTCTGTCGTAACGCCTTGATGAGAGGATTGACTTCGCCTCCGAGGAGCACAAAATCTCCGGTGATCGCTGCCTTGCCACTCCCCGTGGGCTGGAAGTTCAGGGCAGTCGCCACGCCCAGCGACGAAGGAACAGCCATGCCCGAGTCAGTAATTGTTTCGGCTCTCGGCACGCCAATCTGAAGAACTCCACCATTAACCTTCCCAGTGTGCCCGAGAATCTGATTAACCTGCTTCTGGTCAAAACCGAGCTCGGCTCCCGGTTGAGGTGCGGGAGTGGTATCTGTGCCGGGAGTCTTAGTCAGGGCCACCGCATCGTGGATGGCCTTCGCCATCTGCACGACGTCACCGTGACTGGCAGTGTGCATGTACATCACATGTGGCGATTCCCCGATCAGATGATTATGGACGGCGGATTCGTGGATTCCGCCCTCCTGCAGCTTCATCATGACGGGTTCGACCTCGTCTTCTGTGAGAACCGGGTTGCCCATAACCATCGCTCCGCCCCCGTCTCGCTTGAAAGCTGCCCATGAACCCAACGCGAGGCCGGGCTTGATATCGACACCATCGAGCACGATATGAAGGTCTTTTCGCGGCATGCCGAACTTGATCACGTGACCAGGCTGCGATTGGCCAGAACGGCCCATCGCATCCTCGACCTGCTTCCAGCTATTCGTCGGAGTACTTGCAGTCGTGGAGCCGGATCCTTGCGCCGAAGCCAAAGACCCGCAGGACAGGCAAACCATCACAAGGATTGGTGAGATTCGGATTGATAGGTTTTTACGAACGATTGCATGCATGATCAGACTCTCCCTTTTTCGTTAGGCTGCGAAATCTAATCGAACGCCGGAGCCGTCCCGTTGGGCCTTTTCGTATAGAAAGGCGGCAGCGGCCACGTCTTGCAACGCCATTCCCGTGCTGTCGAAGATGGTGATTTCTTCTTGTGATTCACGGCCTGGCTTTTTATCCGCTACGACCTCACCCAGTTCTGCGTGTACATATTCTCGGGTCACGACACCCGCCTCCAACGCATGATGTAAGTCTCCCATCACCGCACATTGTTCGAGCATGTCGCATACGATCTTGCTTTGGGCCATCAGGCCTGGGTGAAGTTCTTGTTTCTGAGGGTTGTCGGCACCAACAGCAGCGATGAAAGTTCCAGGTGAGACATCGTCGGCGCCCAGCAACGGATGCCGTGACGTAGTGCAGGTCACACAAATATCACTCTGTCGAACTGCCGCAGTGAGATCAGACACAGGCGCTACGGAGATCCTCAGGTCCGATGTGAGGTCTTGCGAAAACCGCGACGCCTGCTCGTCGTTCGTGTCGTGAGCGAAGACCGTCTCGAATCTGAACACACGTGACAGCGCTTTGAGCTGAATATGTCCTTGATTTCCGCAGCCGCAAATAGTAATCGCCCGCGAGTCCGCGCGTGCCAGAAATTTCGCTGCGACGGCGGTTGCCGCAGCGGTGCGAAGCGAAGTGATGTCACGGGAGTCCATCACCGCAAGGGGAGTCCCATCTCCTGCGTCGCAGAGAACGATGACGCCCTGAATCGTGGGCAACCCGAATCGCGAACTATTCTCCGGAAAGTTGCCGTTTACCTTCGCCGCAAAATACGAACGATCAAGTTTTAGCAATCCGGCCTTGAGATGAAACCCACCATCCCTTGTGTGCATGCTCAAGACTGCTGGCGGGACAGCCCTGCCCTCTCCGTATTCACGAAAAGCATGCTCTACCGCCCCGATACACTCGTCGAGGGTGAGCAAGGTTTGAATCTCTCGTGAGGTCAGCAACAGGATTTCGCCCGATTTCATGCAACCATTCCTACTGGACCGGCCGCTTTCTCTAACACCGGACAGAGATTGGAACCCGAAGGAGCTTCGACAGCGTTCTCCCCGCGCCGAAATATGCGTGCAGTGTTCGGTCCTTTCAACACCACCGCACCGTCCCGCACCCGCAGAATCGAGCCCTCTCGCAAGCCGACCACAGTCTCTTCGTTTTCTTCGAGGAACTGCATGAGGCGTTCTTCCTGCGTTTCCTCCATATGAGTGGAGGACGGATCGGGGTCCAGATAGTGCGGACTAATCTGGAATGGAACCAAACCCAAAGCTTCGAATGACGGGGGCTGCACGACGGGCATGTCCTTAGTGGTGCTTAGATTCGGACACGCCGCGATGGAACCTGCGGTTGACCCGATGTACGGACGCCCGCTGCTAGTCTCCGCCGGATCGGGTCCAACAAGTCGTGATCGTGGAGTCCCTTCAGCAGCCGAAATGTATTCCCACCGCCGACGAAGATCACTCCAGCTTCTTCGACAGCTCGCGGCATGTTGGATACATCATGGATTGATGAGAGTGAGAGTCCCATTTCGCGAAAGCGTTCTTGGGCCTTCGCGGCGCAGACTCGGCGGTCATGAACTGCATAGGGAACGAATAAGACGCTCGTCGCGCCTCCGATAAAATCGCGGATCTCTTTTTCTGCGCTAGATAACCCCGCCCGTGCAGGGTTGAGTTGCTGATGAGCAGCAGTTTCTTGACAGCATCAATGGTTGCCATTGCGCCTCCAATACGTCACGCATTGGACTCATATAGGCCTTCAATCAAGTTCATCCCTCGCCGCAAGAGTTCATCATCCGGCAACTCTTGCTTGGCCCAGCCGTTCAGCACCTTGTCCAAACCCTGTCCTTCCATCCGGCCGAATTTCTCGTCACCGAGATCAGCATCGTGAATGATCTGCGCGATGCGTTTGACCCTGCTATCCCTGATCAAGAACTCCTTCCGTAATGTCTCGAATGTGCAGTCCTCTCCCCGATGACCAAAGCCCTGTGGGCAAAACATGTCGAATGGGATTGAATCGGCGTGAGCGCTGGGCTCATTGCCAAAGACGAAGCGCGCCTTCGGGTCGATAAAACGACGGATCAGCCACGCCGATGAAACCCGATCGATGCCCGGCCGAGGGCGGGTCATCCACAAGCGGTTGAGGTACTCGCCAGACTTTCCGCTCGCCTTACGGCCGGACGTTTGGGTGTCAGCTTTGTCGGCTTGAGACAGAAGATTCTCAACTTTGGATCGCAATGGGCTCCCGAAGAAGTCGATATCTTGCAGTTCCAGGAACCGGCGACGAATCCGATTCAGCCGCCCGCCAGGTCTTCGTGATGGAGAACGTGCAAGAACCTTCTTCGCATCGTGCAGAAGCCTCTGATAATCACGCGATCGTCCCTCAACGAAAAGCTGTTTTAAGTGTTCTGGAGGCAGATCATCGAAGCCTTGTACTTGAACGACCGACGCTTGCCCTTTATAGGTGCGAATCGCGGTGGCGAGCCACTCCATGCGCTCCTGATTTGGGGCGGTATTGGGAAGGACATAACCAGAGTTTCGGAGGGGAAGCATTCCGTAACGTTGGAGCTTTCGCCAGATCTGGACACGCTGACTGGCGCTCCTAGCCGGGAGGCTGAAGACGAGTAGCAACCATGGAATCGTTTGTGAACGAGGTACGGTCATTCCTGAAATGTTATATGTATACCGTGATATGTGCAAGCTGTGGAACGCCAAGGCCAAAAAGCTTCGGCAAGTTTCAATGACCGGGGTTGGTGCTCGGCCCCTCGGCTTTAGAGGCTGTGATCGCCGTCACAGCGGTTGGTGTCCAAGGCGGACTATTATCACTGTTGGAAGTTAGATCTTTGTTCATCGGAGTCAACGACAGCAGTACACTTATGAGGTTGACTAGAACCCGAGCATTCGCGCTGCTGACGATCGCCTTGTTATGGGCGATCACGCCGGCCATGGCTTGTGTCCTTCCGGGTGCGACAATGACTCCCACGGAACGGGAGTGCTGTCACCACATGGCGGAGCAGTGCGGCATCACAGATGCGACCGCGAAAAGGTTCTAGCTCTGACCAAAGAACTTACCCAATTGCTGGACCAGCAAACCAAGAAGCTGCGGCAAAGGCGAGATCGCTGAAGGCGAAAGAGCGGAAAGTTCAAAACGGCTGGCGGCTCGCGTTCGTTGGGGCTCGATTCGAGGTTGCGCGCTTATGCATGAACGAATCCGCCTAATCGACCATCACGGCAAGCAGGTCCTGTTGGTCGATCTATCAAACTGCTCAGCGGCTGAGGTCGAAGAAATTGCCCGCGCAGTTCCCGAATTTGTCACCACCCGACCGCGCGGTTCAGTTCTGATACTCTCCGATTTCACTGGAGCATCGTTTGACGAAGAAACCGTTCGGGCCATGAAAGAAAGTGCGGTCTTCGACAAACCCTACATCAAGAAATCGGCGTGGGTAGGAGCGGAGAGCTTCCCCGAGGCGTTCAGGGACAACCTAAAGAGCTTCTCTCGGCGCGAGTTTCCCACTTTCAAAAATCGCCAGGAAGCTTTGAACTCGCTAGTTGAAGATTGAATTAACGAAAAGAGGTTTTACGTGTGGAAGATGGACAGCTCAAAATAAATGGCTTGGGTCTCCGCACGCTCTTCCGGCGGCTACTGAACTTCGCTGAGTTGTTGAAAGATCCACATGCCCACCATGATAAGGAGAAACAGACTCGACCCTCCGCCGAAAACCCACACTGGCACCCGCAGCCGATTGACTTTTTTCAGCAGTTCCGTTTGCTCGTCATGCATGTGCGAACTTGCATCGTCCAGAAAGAGTTGTTCATCTTCGCCCATCGTGAGCGTGCTGCGATAGATCAAAAGGATAATCAGAGCTGCGGTGAAAATGCCCCATATGATTCCCACACTGTACAGAGTCGTCATGAGCTACCTCAGTTAAATAATACATCTCAAGAAAACGGCGGGGCTGTTCACAATTGATCACTTTCCTGTTGGAAAAAAGGCAGGGGTCACTTTTGCCGTCGCCATACACTACCCCGTCAAACGAATGGGGGGAACAGGACGGAATGGAATATGCATTTAACGAGATAGTAAACGCCATTAACTAGACAGTAAACGCGGTTCGCGGGCGAAAACAGGCTGAAATTGTGCGCGCGGGAGGCCCTAGGACTTCTTTGCTATTTTGGGCTTGTAGGCGCTTGATTCGTTCGGACAAGACTTCCGCGTGTCGAGCGGTTTTCTTGGCTCTCTCGGTTAGCGCGGCTGCCATTCCTGACACCCCTGTCATCTCTAAACCACGACTCCCAATCTGCCGCATTTGCTGGGGACCCGTGGAACTCGGCCGGCAAGACCCAAGACCGATGAGAACGGGCAGGCCAATCACCAGGAATGCAATGACGAACTGAGTGCGCAGAAGGGCACTTCCTCTCCAAAAACCTAGCGACGTATTGCGTGTCTGTCCGGTTCCCTCACACCACTTTGCACCACTTTTGCTCCATTGACCCAGCGGGAGAGTCGCCGTTACGCTATGTCATGACTCTGGCGAGCCGCTTGTGGCTCCGTCTCTGGTGGATGGGTAAACTCTTCCGAGCCGAGCAAGAACCTGACCCTGCGAAAATGCGGCACCTGATGCATAAGAAAGAGATTTTCACTTGCCACATTTGCAACAAGCCTCTACAACTTGAAACCGACACCCGCACGGATGAGGACGGAAAGGCCGTCCATGAAGAGTGCTACGTCAAGCACGTCACGACTGTGAAAACATCTAGGGTACCCTAGCGGGTACCCACACCCCGGACAAAGCGCGACAGACGCCTCTCGTGCTGAAAGTCCGGTAGTGTCCTAACAGTGCCTTGCTAAGACCTCTTTGCTATTTAGGTTTGCAGGTGCTTGATTCGTTCGGTCAAGACTTCAGCGCGTCGGGCGGTTTTCTTGGCTTTGTCGGCTAGCGCAGCAGCCTCTTCCTGTAGTTCTTGAATCTCGTCTCGTAACGCCGAACGGTCATCTTTGGCATAACGGGTAATCGTACACCTTGGACTGACCGGCAGGTAAATAGCACCTGTGTGCCGAATGGCAACACATCCAGGCAATTAACGGGACAACCGTCGGAGCCGTAGCTTTATGGCTGCTGGCGGCTTGGGCATGTATGAGGAGCGGTGACACGGCTGGGCTTCCCTGGACCAGCCTTCGCCGACGGCTGAATGCCTGAGCCGTTCAAGGTGTGCTTTGGCGCATAGTTCGCGAATCCGATCATCCACAACGCCCACTCGAAGGATGCCTACGGAAAACACCCTAGAGCAGGTAGGTCAGTTTCTATGGTATGAAACACGGCTAGCCGCGAGACTTGCCGACTCCCGGACTGGGAGAATTGAGTACACATGAGTGCCAAGAACAAGGTCAATATCCTCATGGTTGATGATGAGCCGGGCAAGCTGCTCAGCTATGGGTCATGCTGGGTGACTTGGGAGAAAACCTGATCAAGGCCAATTCCGGCAGAGAAGCACTCGAACTGCTGCTGAAGAATGATGTGGCCGTCGTCCTGACGGACGTAAGCATGCCGAGAATGAATGGTTTTGAGTTGGCAGATATTATTCGGCAGCATCCTCGCTTTCAACAGACTCCGATCCTCTTTATCTCATCCGTGCTTCTGACCGACTTGGACCGGCTAAAAGGCTACCAAGCCGGAGCGGTGGATTACATTTCAGTACCGATTGTTCCCGCATTGTTGCGGGCAAAAATCTCGGTTTTTGTTGAATTGCACCGCCGTGCTCAGCAGTTGGAGGCACTCAATGTAGAACTCCGCCGCCTCTCTAATAGTCTGATCGCAACGCAAGATGAAGAGCGTCGCCGCATTGCACGTGAATTGCACGATAGCTTAGGTCAGGAACTAGCAGCGGCAAAGATGGCGGTGGACGGAATTCTGTTGGGGAATTCGACTGGTTCCCCGAGCAAGCTGGTCATCGCCGATGCGAGTGCCATGATCGACAGGGCAATTCAGCAGGTCCGAAGCATTTCTCATCTCCTTCATCCTCCCTTACTGGACGAAGTTGGCCTGCTCTCTGCCCTGCGTTGGTTCCTCGAAGGTCTCACAAAGCGCAGTGGCATCGAGACTTTACTTGATGTGCAGCCTCCCGCCTTCCCTAGGCTTGTACCTGAATTAGAAACGGCAGTCTTCCGTATCATCCAAGAGGCTCTCACCAATCTGTTTCGCCATTCAGGAGCGCGGAATGGTGGGTTACTCTCAAGCACCAGAACAGCCAACTCGTCATCACGATCCGCGACGACGGGAAGGGCATTGGCAAAGGTGTCGCGGAGTTTCAGTGTGGCACCATTGGCGTGGGCATTGGAGGTATGCGACAGCGGATCAAGGAATTTGGTGGCGTGCTGCGGCTGGAAAATACAAATCCCGGAACCCGCGTCGAGGTCACTCTCCCTTGCAGCACTTTGGTCTCCGCAGAAGCAACTGTTACGCCCATCTTGGAAGATATCTTGCCAAGTAAAGCTGCCAAAAGTGCCTTGTTGGCGCCAAGTACGCGAGCGGCCACACCAAAAACTGACGTGACCCCCTTGGCTTGAATGGGGACTAACCAGCCCGCCGCTGTGATCTGGGGTTAACGGCCAAGCGCCTGAGGCGTCCGGCGTGTTCTTTGATCGCTGCCCTGAGTTGGGCGAGAATATTGTGTAACTCGGCGGGGTCCTGACTTTTCACAGCTTTGGCGGATAACTCGCGAATCCGGTCATCCAATCGCCTGAGGCCTAGACGAAGTGGGCCAGAGTGCCCGTAGTTTCCCACACGTCAAGCGATTCATTCATTCATTCGATACAGGACATTCTGTAGACTCACCGGATTCTTTCCGAAAACTAAACCGCTCGGCTCGATTTGGCGAGTGGGAACCGGATGCTATCGAGCCAGGATTGGGTGTGTTGTTCTTGAGCGGATCGTAGGAATGTGGCCCTATCCCTGGTTGTCATTTCGGCGGCAGGACTGGCACACGTGCTCTGGCTGCATCCCGTTAGATTCCCAACGAGGCTGCCAATAGCGAAACCACCCAAACGCCTCCAAAGAATATCCCCGCTTCGAACTGATCTGCGACAGGAAGTAAAAAGGCGGTCTAGTTTTTCCTGTCCGCTTGAAATCACGCAGCCTTCTTTGACCGATCATCATCGATGCTCGGCACCGGATGATGTAACCGCCCACGAATGGCGCGAAGGTCCGAGAGAGGAAACCCGAGCACTTGGGTTGCACGCCAGAGCCTCTCGCGGTTAGGAATATAACTTATCAGGTTGGCTAACGGCGGCGGTTCGTATTGCTCCATTCGTTTTTTCCACCACTTGATCACTTCCACACACATCATCAACGTGCCGATTAGAAACATTGTCAAGAGAAGGAGCGTCATGTGCCGTTCGGCTGCGCGATTTCCCATTGCGCTTTCGCTGATTGGGGGCCTAGAACTTATAGGGTCTGATCAACGTCGAGGGCAGTTCCACCAACAGCATGCGTGGTTGTTCCGGTTGTCCTGAGACCTGCACCCCGAGCCAGAGCATTCCACCGGGGGCAACGATATCCGCTGGCAATCCTCCCAGCGTAGTCCAAGCAGGACCGTGTAGCCTCCTTCGGCATCCGGACGCACGTTCCTGTGTCTCCTGCCAGTACGCCGCCCCCCCATAGGGCTCGTTGTACATCATGAAGTGCAGGGCGACTGTGCCACCCATGAAACTACGCTGCGTTTCGGTTAGAGTTCCGGAGAATTTGAATAGACGTTGCACGTTGACGCTATCGCCGAGCGGAGGCGACAGCGCGCGTGCAGAACCAAGGGAAAAAACATCCGACGATGAGGCAGACGAATGGTAGCTTCACAGTCAGTTACCGCTGGATACCACCTCGGCAAGAGTGGCACAGACGCACATACTGTTCGATACAGTACATTCTGTAGAGGCGCGGAATTCTTTCTCGCAACTAACCGATGTAACCGCTTGTCTCATTTGGGTGAGCGAGAAGCAGCGGCCATCGAGGTAGGATTTAAGGGTGTCGTTCTTGAAGCGCATAGTTGCATTGTGGCCTTATGTCCTGATCGTCATTTCCCTCGTAGGGCTGGCTTACACGTTCTTGGGTGCATCCCGTTAGACTCCTACCCACTCCGGGCGCAAGAATGTTGGGCCATGAGGAGGAATAGGTTCCGAAATGCCACCTTGCTAGAATCTCTCTATGCCTCCTTCCTCTCGACAATGGACCTTGGTTGGTGATGCCAAGGTTGTGGCCAACAAACCGAAGTTTTCCCGCTCCTCCCACGTTTCGCGCTGAATGCGTAGTCGAACAGTATGCCGGATGCCCGCCTCGCCGGTCCACATCGGAGTCCGGCGGTTTGCGACACGGACACTTTTTGCCGGTGTGAGCGGCAACAGGAGACCTCAGGCAGTCCGTCAAATAGACATGGCACTCAAACCGATAATACTAACCATTCTTATGTTTGGCGTTTCGCGTGGACTCGGGGTGACCTCAGAACTTTCCGAGAAGTCGCAAGCATCGGCGAATGAACTTGTCCGAAAGATCGTCGCGAATGAAATCAAGGCTGAAACCGAAGACCATAGCCACTGGGCTTTCCAGCTTCAAACAGAGGAGGCGGGAAGAAGAGAACTCGACGAGGTGGTCGAAACCAAGGATGGCAATCTGCAACGTCCTGTCTGTGTGAATGGCCAACCGATCACAGCGAAACAGAAAGAGCAAGCGAACCTGCACATCCAGAAGTTCGTCCACAACCCGGAGGCGCTGCGAAAGTCATTGCGAGACGAAAGTGAAGATACCACCCGTAGTCAGAACATGCTTAAGCTGCTGCCTAATGCATTCAACTTCAGCTATGAAGAGAAAGGCTCCGGAGACTTAGTGAAACTGAAGTTCACACCCAACCCGCGGTTTCGGCCGCCATCGCGTGAGGCGCTGGTATTTCACGCGATGGAAGGGGAAATAACCGTCAACGATAGGCAACAGAGGCTGGCAGAAATCTTAGGTCATCTCATCCATGAAGTGAAATTTGGAGGTGGCCTACTTGGACACCTCGATAAAGGCGGACAGTTTCATGTCAGGCAAGAACAAGTATCGCCAGGCTTCTGGGAGCTGACAGTTTTGAATGTACAAATGAAGGGCAAGGTTCTTTTCTTCAAGACAATAGGTGTGCGGCAGAAGATAATTCGCAGCGGCTTCCGCCGGGTGTCCGATGATTTGCCCCTTGCTCAAGCAGCGGAAATCCTCCGCGAGTCGGCGATGACCGCAACTGATAGCTGCAAATAGAGTAGCTATAGCTATGAAGAATCATAGTGCTATGGTACCTAACTCTACTAACGAGAAGCCATTGAGATCAATACTGCTGCGCCGCTCGCCGTTGAATGTACCGAAAGGTTGCGTTTTCATGCAACAATCAACCTGTCCATCCTGTGTTTTTTCTGTCTTGGCCGTTCTGGGCGCTTGCGTTTTGTTGTGCCAGGAACCCGCCTGCAAATCGTGGGAACGAATGTGGGAAACGATCTTGTTTTCGACTGCTCCTTCCGTGCATCTGGGCTCCCTGCATGCCTGCTAACTCCCTGATTCTGCGTGTCTTGGTAGAGTTTTGAAGTGGCGCCCGAAGGGTGGCGCCGATCCCCTGACGGACCTGACGTCGAAGCCGGGCGCGCAAGAGGCGGTGGTAACCGTAGCCATTCCGCCGACATCGGAGTCACTCGACCGCTGAGTTAATTAAGCACCCTGCCCTTGCGGGACAATCACTTGCGGACCGTCCAAAACGCCCAGCTCCGCGTAGATCGGTTCTTGCGTCTGGCATCCGGGGCAAACCGTTCTGGCGTTCGGCAAGAGATTGGCTGCCTCGCAAGATATGCAGCAGCCAGCGAGTGGAGCAGTGGCCGCTCCTGCTGCAGCGCCCCTTGACGACAACAGCGTTCTCCATTTCCAGCTGAGGCAGGACACGTGAGGATTCACCACGGTCACCCCTCCACACTCCGACGCTCCAAGCCCACGAATCTGTGGAATGTGGCTACACCTTCGAACCAACCCGCTACATAAGCGCTGTCTGAAGCCAAGGCAAGGCCGTGCGGAATACGGTTTGGCGAGGCTTCATTCCACTCTCCCCAACCGAAGTTCCCATTCAGGTCATATTTCACCAGAAACATGTGCCAGCTTCGGGGGCCTGGAACGGTATGGGTTGTCCCGCCAGTAGAGGAGAAAACGGTTTCGCCCTGCGACACTCCTGCAACGTATAAAACATGTGCATTCGGATCAATCGCAACCGCATGACCGCGGTTGATGGCGACGAACCCAACGGTGCCGGTACGCAGCCAAACCAGCTTATCCACCGGGCTATACCTTGCGACAAAGACGGTTTCATCACTGCCAGAGACGGTTCTGGGTTGACCGCCCAGAGACTCGAACGAGGCCGGACCCACGAACCAGCCGGTAACATAAATGTTCGCTCCGGCATCGAACGCGAGGTCGTTGGCGGCATCATCACCGGAGCCACCCGCTTGCAGTACCCAAAGCAGCTGACCGTTGCACTCGTACTTGGCAAGAAAAATGTCGCTGCCGCCAGCAGAGGTAAGGGACTTGCCTCCGAAGTCCCACCGTCGCGGCCTCAACGTTCAGCACCACATCCACGTCCTTCTTTGCCGCGACGCCGGCCTAAAAATGCTTTATGCCGAATTCGGCATAATCACACCTTCGCAACTGTGATGCTCCGCCTCGGCGTCGGCCTGCCCGCTTTCATGCAATTGCTGGGACACAAAGACGTCCGCATGACCCTGCGTTATTACAAGTCACTCAGCAAGACCTGCAATGCGAATTTCACCGCGCCTGCTTGAAGACGGCGCAACTGCACCTCATACCCGAGCTTCCTCTTCCGCCAACCACAGCCCCGCTGCGCGCCGATCTACCCGCCATTCGCGACGCCATCGCCGCCACCCGTCATCTTCTAGAGATGTTTCGTCTCCAGTTGGAAGATGACAAGGCGCGTCGCAAACTCCGACGACTTACTCAGCGCCTGCTCAACATCCACCACGAACTCGATCACCTCACCACTACCGAAAAATGAGCGCACATCGGCCAGTCAATAGGCGCTCTTTAGACGTGTGGCTCATTTTCCGTGTTGCCACGCAATTTCGCGAGATCATGCATTGTCGTCATTTGCCTTATGTCATTGTGCACGGCACGCAGACTAGCCAAGTTCCGAGTGAGAAAGAGGAGGTGAGCGCCACTAATAACGAAAAGATGGAGTCCAAACGTGCAAACCTGGGCCGACTCCCGATCGAGTGGGTAATTGGTCCGTATATTCCGGTTCAGGAGCCTCTCCATCCGTTAAGCACGGCACAGGGAGGACAGAACTACCTACGGCAGACATTTCTGACGGCAGGCTCCTATGCGGCGAGAATGTTTTCAGCAAGTATTGACCAGGCACGTGGAGAACCCTACAAATGGGGCGGCGGGACGCGGCGCGGCTGAGTTTGTTGTTCAGAACAGCGTTGTAGCAGTCGGCAATGCTCTACCTAGATACGAACCCCGATATGACCTCTGCCGCTGCCGTGGCTTATGGCCGCGTACGGAGCACGCCATCTCAAGAAGCTTTGTGGCCTACAACCGGACCGAGCGGGTGCTACGCCCAAAGATCCCGACATATGCCGGGGGCGTTTGGCGCGGGTATGCTTTACAGGTCCTGGCTGCCACAACGACATGATGTAGGGGGTACCTATAGTGTCTTGTCGCAGGCAGGCATCGAGGAACAGATGGACGGCTCCCCCCTCATTTTTTGTTCGGGTGTGGTCTGGTCTAGCTCCCTGTGGAAATCAGACTGACCCACTACCAGAATGTAACCAGAATGCACCAGAATGTAGGGAGGCTTCTATCTCGATGCCAGGACGTGCAACAATGTGAAGCGAGAACGTACTTCCTCGCCGGCGAGAAAGCATAGCGTTCTTCTGTCTTGGACCTCGCCGATGATATTGTTCCACACGCGCCCCTGCGGGAAGTGGCACACTAAAAGCATGAAAGCGCTGCTCCTTACGGATTACAAACACCTCGAGTTAGCCGATTTGCCGAAGCCGGAGCCGGGTCCGGGTGAAGTGCTCATCAGGGTCGCCGCATGCGGCATCTGCGGCAGCGACGTGCACGGATACGACGGCTCCTCAGGCCGACGCATTCCGCCAATCGTGATGGGGCATGAGGCCGCAGGCGTCATCGCTGCGGTTGGCTCCGGTGTCAGCGCGTTCAAGTTGGGCGATCGCGTCACCTTCGATTCAACGGTGTATTGCGGCTGTTGCGACTTCTGCCAGCGCGGAGAGGTCAATCTCTGCGACCAACGTCAGGTAGTAGGTGTCGCCTGCGGCGAGTACCGGCGCGCTGGAGCCTTTGCTGAGTACATAGCAGTGCCTGAACGAATCCTTTGCCCGCTGCCCGGCTCGATCTCGTTTGCAGAGGCCGCTATGGTCGAGGCCGTCTCTGTAGCGCTGCATGCAGTGAGAGTCAGCAATCTAAAGGGCGGCGAAACATCCCTGGTGATCGGCGCGGGCATGATCGGCCTTCTTACCATGCAGTGTGCCCGTGCTGCAGGCTGCAAAAGCGTCTTTATCGCAGATGTCGATGCCACGCGGCTGAATCTGGCCAAAATTCTCGGAGCCACAGAAGCGCTCCATTTTTCGGGCGGGGAACTCACACGCGAGGTCATGCGGCTGACCGGCGGCGGTGTAGACGTCGCCTTCGAGGCCGTTGGCCGCAACGAAACGGTCGCCGCCTCTATCGATTGCGTGCGAAAGGGCGGGACTGTGACCCTTATCGGAAATGTCTCTCAGGAGGTAACGCTACCGCTGCAAAGGGTCGTCACCCGGCAACTGCGCCTTCAAGGAACAGCAGCCTCAGCCGGAGAATACCCGCAAGCTATCGATCTCGTCACCAGTGGAACGATCCAAGTCAACCCCTTAATTACCGCTGTCGCTCCGCTCGAGGAGGGCTCACAATGGTTTGAGCGGCTTTATGCCCGCGAGCCGAATCTGATGAAGATCGTGCTCGTGCCGCACGCATACGCTCAGGCTCAATGAGCAATTCCGTCTTCGATCTTTCCGGCCAGGTGGCCCTGGTTACCGGAGCCAGCCGCGGCCTCGGCCAATGCTTCGCGCGTGCCTTAGCGAAAGCAGGAGCCGATCTGATCCTCACTAGCCGCAGGCGCGAAACCCTCGCCGGCTTTGAAGCGGAGATCGGCTCGCTGGGCCGCCGAACTGTAGCCGTCGGACTCGATGTGCGCGACTCATCTAGTATTCAGCGAATGGCCGCTCAAGCCGAAGCAGCCTTCGGGCAGATTCACATCCTCGTGAACAACGCAGGCTGCAATGTCCGCAAGCCGGCGCTCGAAATCACCTGGGACGACTGGAACCTTGTGCTCGATACGAATCTGCGCGGCAGCTTCTTCGTTGCCCAGGCGATCGCACGCGGCATGATCGCCCATCGTTATGGACGCATCATCAATATCGGCTCGGTCACCAGCGTTTTTGGCTATGCGGGTCTCGCTCCTTATGGAGCGAGCCGCGGCGGCATCCGCCAACTCACCATGAGTCTCGCCGACGATTGGGGTGCGCACGGAGTCACCGTCAACTGCCTCGCTCCTGGCTGGTTCAAGACCGAGCAGAACCAGGCGCTTTACGAGAACCAAGACTGGGTCGACTATCTCAACGAGCGTATCCCGTTAAAACGTACGGGCCGGCCCGACGATCTCGATGGAGCCATTGTCTTTCTCGCATCCGAGGCGAGCCGTTACATCACCGGGCAGACACTCCTGATCGATGGAGGTATTTCCACAGGTTCAACCCGCGCCACCGTGCCCCCGAAAACAAAGACCTAAGCGAGCGCTGCACTCTCAGCTGCAATCGGACAAATATTGCCTAGGAGAAACAGATAACCGCAGATCCCGAGAACGAGATAAGCCCCCGCCACAGCGAACGCCATCGTGAACGAGTGCTGCGCATGCACCAGGTATCCCGTGACAATGGGAGCCGCAATGCCTGAGATCTGATTCGACAAATTCAGAATCCCACCCACCGTCCCCACGCAACTCCGGGGAGCAATCAACGACGGAATCGACCAGCCTACCGGCGCCGCCGAAGCCAGTCCTCCAATCGAAAGACTGATCCAGGCCAGCGCCTGCATTGAGCTGTGCGACAAGCCAGCACCCAGGATCCCAAGCCCCAGCGCGGTGCCACCCACCAATACTGTCAGCCGCACCCGGTTCGCATTCCAGCCCCGCCGAATCAGCGCATCGACCAGCCAGCCTCCGACGAGTAGGTCGGTTGCCGTTGCGATCAGCCAAGGCACACCTGTGTATACGAACGAGTGCAATAGGTCGATATGCAGTGATTCCGATAAGTAGCTCGGCAGCCAGGCCAGCAGCAGATAGAACACGTAATTGTAAGAGCCAAAGCCCAGCGCCAGCCCAATCACCTTTCGCTGCCGCAACAGATAGCCCAGCGAAGCACGCTGCGCCACGATGCCATCTGATGCGCTCTCTCGCTGCGCACGGATATATTCAAATTCCGCCGCGCTCAGCGCAGCATCCTCTTCCGGATCGCGGTACATGCGGAGGAAAAGCACGAAATAGAAGAGGCTGATCAACCCGGTCGCCATAAAGCTCAGCCGCCAACCCACGTGCAGCAGCAGGATGCCAATCAGCGGCACGCCAATCGCGGAAGCAAATTTCGCTGCCGCATCGAACAAACTCGTGGCAAAACTGCGCTCCTGCGGTGGAAACCAGCATCCGATCGCCTTCGCATTCGCGGGAAACGTCGGCGACTCACCTAGGCCAAGCAACAGGCGAGCCACAAAGAAGCCACCGACGCTCGGAGTCATTGCCGCTCCGAAAGTGGCTATACTCCACAGCAGCGTGCTGATGCGCCCCACGCGACGCACCCCGAACTTGTCGAGCACTACACCGATGGGAAGCTGGCAGAGAGCGTAGGTCCAGTTGTACGCACCGAGCAGGTAGCCGAACGTGATGTCGGAAATTCCGAAGGTCGTGATGAGCGCCCCGTGGGATACGGAAAGGTTCACTCGGTCGAAGTAATTGACCAGAACCCCCAGCCCCAGCAGCCATGCAATTCGCCACCTGCGTTTGGGAATCGGGAGCGTTCCAGCGCTCTCCAAAGATGGCAAACTACTCTCGGGCAATAACTCGTCCACTACGCAGCCCTCTGCGCTTAGTGTCTCACCTGACCGAGTATTGTCGGCCACGCTCCTGCGCCATGCCAGCGCGGCAGACACGGCTTGCCCTGACCCGCTTCAGTGAGGGAAGGGGCGGAGAACTTCAAATTGGAGCTGTTATCCGATGCATTTCCTTGCTGGCTCGCTAGATTTCTTTGGGCTCCAGGCACCCACGTTTGCCTGGGTAGCGGCATGAGGAATGTCTGGAGATACTCCTTCATGTTGCTAATCACTTCTCTCCTTGGCTGTACCTGAGCCAAACCGCTCGCCTCCGAGGGCTCTTTTCAAATACGCTACTAATTTGGCTCGGGTCCATCGAGGTTCGGGCTAATGTGTAGAAACTCTTTCTGTGCCTCGGGAGGCTTTGGCTCCGGCGCTCCCGCCATTTTGATTTCGGTCGCATTCTGATGGCGACTCCTGTCGCGCGCGTAGCCTTCTCGATCTTCGGATTCGCAGAGGAACAAGATCGCATGTATCTGATCATCTCGTCAGTTGTGCTCTTAGTCTTAGTCTTGGCTTACAGCCTTATCGGTTCCACCTGGTCTGTATAGCAAACCGAAATTCAGAATCAAGCTAGTCGGAAGTTTGGCGTGCTACATTTACGGCAATGCGTTCTGAGATAGAACAAGCCGTGCAGCTCCTGCAGCGCGAGGACTGGGAAGATACGATGCAAGAAGTGCTTAGACGAACTCGTACTGTTCCAGAACGCAGCCCTGTGATCTCGGCCACTTCTTCGCTCCATATCGCGCAGCACCAAAACAGTGCGATATTGTGGCGGCAGGTGCTGAATGGCGTCTCGCAACCGTCCCGCTTCCTGACTCCGAATGGTTCATAGGTAATATGCCGCTGTGTGACTCCTCAGGGACGTACATGCGAGCCGTACGGCCGAAGCCTTTTCCCCCCGTCCTCCTGCTGTGCCCAAGAGAGCCCTGCGTCTGCTTCAAATCGCCCGTGACTTCCTGCATCTGCGATCCGGCTGAATGTCGGAACAGATGGAAGGCATACGACCGCGCAACTTTGCGCTGAATTCCAGCTTTGTCCATAGCCGGATAGAGCACCCGCTTGCGCAAATCGTCCGGGTCGTAAGAGTGCCCGGCACCATTCGCAAACAAGTAGTCTTTCGGGCTGCCTACTAACGCGCAGCTCACGATGGCTCTGGAGCATTCGTTTCAATCCACCACACAGGTGTTTGCGCCTTGCCACGCCAGACCGAACGGCGGACATAGAACTTCGACTGCTCGACATCCACATCGGACCATTTCAGAGCTAGGGCCTCCCCGATCCGTAGCCCAGTCAGGTACAGGAGGACAATGAGCGCCTTGAGATTCTGGGGCACGTTGTCCGCCACATCCTTGACTTCAGCCGGAGAGAGAGAGCGGGCTTCTCGGTTCGCTCATTGAGGAGCAGCTTACTGCCCTGGAATCAGAGCGTTCCACGATGGGAGAACTTGTCGCCCAGACGCAACGTGAACTGGTGGACCTGCCTGCTGCGTCGAAGAAGAGGGGGCTGAGTCAGCGGCGAGAACTCTGTGAGATGTTCTTCCCCGATGGTTTGGTGTGGTCGCATTCGATGGGCTTTTTGAACTCACAGAACACGTCGATCATGCAGGATTTACGGCCTCTTGGCTTGATGACAGCGATGATGTCAGGTTTGGCGTCCCCGGCGGGATTTGAACCCGCGTTTGCGCCGTGAAAGGGCGTGCCATCCGGCTGTAAGTCACTGAAACTGTGCAACGCGGATGGCTGTCAAAAACGGTTTCGGTAGGCGGCAGCGCTCGCGCGAAAGGGAATCTTCTTTCCCGTTACTTCAGGGCAACATGGGCTTGATGCCGGTGAGTTCGCAAAAGTCGATCAGCGCGGGATACAGATCAGTTCCGTAGCCCAGGCACGCGTACTCATTCGTCCAACTGTCAAGCATTCTGTCGATATCGCAATGCGCGGTAACAAACCCGTGCGGCCAAAAGGGGATGCCACACTCATTGAGGCGCAGGTGAACTTGCTTCTTGGGCGGCTCAAAAACTGTGGCGCGAGTGATTACCATCTGGAATTCGCCATTGACACGACCAAGGCGGGCCAGAACTCCCTCGCCTACTTTGCATATGAGCTTGACTGAGAGCCCTCCAGCCTCGCCTTCGGTGGGGATGCCGTGTTCGGAAAAACCAGCTGGCCCCAACTTGCCGGCAAGCGAGGGAGGACACGCCCCGTCGCCGATGATCTTGATTTCTTTTTTCTTCTTGTCGATGTGCTGAAGGTCGCCGTAATACACGCGTTCCATGCTGAGCTTCGTTAAGAGCAACACTGTAAGCGCGGTATTGAAATCTCCAAGTGTAGAGGTGCCATAGCCATCTTCCAACATCATGCTCTGCGCGAAGCAGGTTGCGGAGTAATCGTCGCCCAGGCCGGGAAACGATTGGACGGTGTAGAAGTCAAACTTCTCTTTTTTGACAAGCTTCTTGAGCGCAATGTACAGGCGGATGGAGCGTTCATTGACGATGTTCTTCTCTGGTGCCGCCCCGAAGAGCTTCCCTAGACGGGGTTGAAGGGCGGAGATTTCTTTGGCAGAGACTGACTCGGCGGTTCGGATGAGCTCAGTAGTGTCTCGCGAATCGATGTCTACACCAAACATGCGCATCCATTGCGATGGATCGGCCACGCCGCAGGTCTGACCCATGCCACGGCCGCCGAACGCGCCGATGGTGGACATATTCAGGAAGTTCTTCAGGTGAGCGGCACGGGCATAACTGGTGATCTTGAGGATTGTCTCGGAGTCACCGGCTTCGCCATATACGAACTTGTGAGGTACGCCGATTTCGAGGAGGCAGCCATGCATCACCAATCCACCCACCGGTCGCCAGCCTTGCGAACCTGGGTGCGTCCACAACAGAACTGCTTTCCCGGCAGCTGCGTAATCGCGGATCGCCGCGACCAAATGCGCTGCCCACACCCAGGTCCCGGAGAAGAGGACGACGATGTCGACGTGGTCGTCGAACTTCATCTTCTTCAGAGCGCTGCGCGCCTCGTCTTTCGTGGCGATCACAGGATCGTGCTCGATGATTTTCATGCCAGCTTGCACGAGGGCCGCTTTGGATCGCTTGACGATGGTGTCGTCGATGAAGGGAGCGCCCATGGGATCTTTCAGTCCGTCTTTGTGAACGCCGTACACGATGAACCCGACTGTCGGTTGAATCAAGCTTCCTCCTCATCTGTCACAAAGAATCCTTCGGCCTGCTGCACCGCCGCTGACCGGAGTTGCCGGTAGCGCTTGACCTGATCGCGATAACTGGCGGCCACTGTCTCATCGGGATCCAGCACAGCGCTTTCCTCAACTAATTCGGCGACCGCCTGGCCAATGCTTGCGTATTCACCAATGGCCACACCGGCCAGGATTGCTGTGCCGAGGCACACAGCTTCCTGCCGGCTCATAACGTGCAGACGACAGCCGGTGAGAGCCGCCCGCAATTTCAGCCCGAGTGCCGAGCGGGCACCGCCCCCAGTAACGTAAATGTCCTCGAAGTCCCCAACTGCTTCTGCCAGGCTCTCGGTTACGATGGACAGTTCGCACGCCAATCCTTCGAGGATGCCCTTGTACATCTGACTGCGATCCGTTCCAGGGTTGAGGCCTGCTATCAAGGCACGAGCACGCGGATTGAAGTCGGGATTGCAGGTTCCAATTAGGTGCGGAGTAATGCAAAGCCCGGTTGGTTTTTCCGGTGCATGCTCCTCGAGAAAAGCGTAGTGGCTGGCTTCGAGGCCCAGGACGGGTGCCTCGGAACTGGCTTCGCCGGATCCATTGAGATACAGCAAATCGTGAAACCACTTCACCATGATTCCGGATGGGAAGTAAGCCAGCGTCACAAATTTGTCGGGAACAACGTGGCAGTAGGAATTCAGCAAGGCCGCAAGCGCTTTGTCATTCAGGCTGGGGGCATCCGACGCGGCTAGCAGGCATTCGTAAGTACCGATCGAATCAGAAACACGGCCACCACTAATCACACCGACACCAAGCGCTCCGCAAGGCTGGTCGTGACCTCCCAACACGACGGGAGTACCGGCTGAGATACCCAGCTGGCTTGCTGCTTCAGGATTCAGCTTGCCGGCAAGTGTGCCTGCGGGAACGGGGAGGGGCAGGCACGCTCCGTCGAGTTCTGTAGCGCTGAGAACGTCATCGGACCAGCAATGCCTGCGAACGTCGAAAGCCAGGAAGCGCGACGCCAGCGAGTAGTCCACGTACGGAGGAAGACCCATCTTCTGCAGAAGATAGCCGATCAGAGTAAGGAATGACTTGGTCGATGCAAAAATCTCCGGTTGGTGTTTGCGTAGCCAGAGAATCTTGGGAATGGGGTACATAGGATGTGCGAACAGCCCGGTGATTTGAAACAGGCGTTGGCGTCCGATCATTTCTTCGCACTGTGCTGACTCGAGAATCGCTCGGCTGTCCTGATTAAGAATTGCGGCAGTCAGAGGCCGGCCTTGCGAATTAACGGCCACAAAAGTTTCGCCATGCGAACTGAAACACAGAGCGCGTACCGGGTCTCTCAAACCTTTGGTCAGCGTGCGGCATGAAACACAGACGGCATCCCAGAATTTCTCGGGATCCATCTCCGCATAGCAAGGGTGAGGGAACTCAGGCATGTAGCTAGACGAGTGCTGCGCCAGGATCGCGCCGCGAGTAGCAAACACCACAGCTTTGCAGCTGCTTGATCCAATATCAACCGCCAGCAGGCTCACGTTTCGGGCACCTCTTACAGCCTGGAGCGACGATGCTACATCAAGTCGCCTGCAGGAAATCTTCCACCTGGATGCTGAGTTGACGCTCGAGTCCGGCTTCTGTCACACGAGCGAGGCCACGCTCGATCGAAAGCCGTTTCACTCCGGAAAAGTCTTCGGGAACGGCGAACAACATGATCAGGAACCGGACCTTAAGACTAGACATGGCCGGAAGCCAGCGATAAGTCTGTTCGCCAAACAGGCGTCCCTGATCGATAGTGTCCCGGCGAGGAATCGCAAACGGAGTCGTGCTGAATTCAATTCCTCGGCAAAAAGTCCTCCCCTCCCATGGCGCGGCCGTGCGATGGTTGCGTTCCTCCCAGTTGCCGACCCAGGGAAAGTCCGAATGCCGAAAGGCATAGACCACCAGCGCCCTTTGGCGTGGGTTGCAAGCGCTGATGAAAACGATTTCCAGACTCGGATCGAGCAATTGAGCCGTATAGTGCCCGAAGCGCTCATCCGGCATCGTGCGCAGGTTATGGCGGCCACCGTCTTTTTTGGGAGCGTCAGGCCAGATGAATTCCGCATCTGGCTTGAGAAAGATGCTAGCACTGTAATCCGGCGGACAGACTTTCGCCTGGGTTGCGGGCATGTCAAAAATTGTAGTTTCACATTCCAGGAAAGGCGGACCGAACGTCACGTGCTCATTCCAGGAAATCGGCCGGTCATAGCGGCTCAAGTTCACTGCCTGTTCTTCGCAGTAGAGGACCGGATTCGTGCGGTCGATTGCAATCGTCCGGCTGAAATCGATCTCCGCTTCACGAAGTGTGCATCCGTACCGCAGGGTGGGCCGGACCGACGCGGTGCTCTTCAATCGCCTCCATTTTGCCGATGGGGCTTCGCCATGAGTGGCGAGTCCGGCCGCGGTCTCCTCTTTTGAGGGCGGGCCAAAGTGATCAAAGCTCAAGCTGTGTCCGGCAATGCCGGCTAGCAATTGACCATCCGGCGGTGACCCATAAATACGCCGATGCTTGCCAGGTGAGTACCGGTCGGGGTCGATCGTCTTCCAAGGTGGCTCCCAGAGGGGATTCACCCCTGGAATATTGTTAAGACCCAACTGGCAAATGTGCCCACCACCCTCGAGAAAGGCAACGTGTCCCCATTCCGCGCTGAGACGATAGCCAGCGCGTCCATGCAAAATATTTCGCGAACGCTGTACTGTGATTTGGCTGCGCTGGGACATTATCGTGTAGGGTCCAGCATTTCGGTACGATCGAGGACGGAGCGAGCTTGCTGCAGGAATACTCCCATGTCCGCAGCCTGGAATACATTTCGGCCAAAGAACACCCCTGCCGCTCCGGCAAGCGCCGCATTGCGGACTACGTCTAATGCGTCTTCATCGGAGCCATGACGGCTGCCGCCCAGCACGAGGATGGGGATGGGACAACCTTCGACGACGGACCGCATCGAAATCGGGTCGCCGGTGTAGTCCGTTTTCACGGCATCGGCCCCGAGTTCGGTCGCCATTCGGGTGTGCAGGTTCAGCCATTTCGGCTCACCCGGATTCTCCACGGTCTTGCCCCGAGCCAGGGACTCGACGATCAGAGGTATGCCGATGTGCTCACATTCTCGAGCGACTTCCGCGGTGCGGGCGACCTCTTTGCTCTCGAAATCGGCGTCGCCCGTGCCCACGACCATGTAGGTCAACACCGCGTCCGCGCCGTGACGCAGAGCGTCTTCCGGACGGGCCAACAGAGAACTGCGGAGGTCGCCGCTTCCATTGTTAGAGATTGCCGACCAAACCGTGGTCCAGTCAATACGAGCGATCAAAGCGGGTAAGAAGCCAGCGAGGGAGGAGTTGGCGAATTGACGAATGAGGCCAAGATTCAGAAGGACTGCATCAACTTTGGCTTCTGCGAAACGCCGGATCTGGCCGAGAGGATCCCCCGTGCCCTGAATCGGTCCCAGAACCAGTGCATGGTCAAACGCCACTACCAGCGCCCGATGTCCCATTCCTCCCAGCACTCGGCAGAGCCTTACTCTCTTGCCACAATCGCTCAAGGCACCCCCTTCGACGCGGATACTCGGCGATAAAATTAGTCTGGATGTGAGCGATTGTCAATGCTTTTTGGTCGAATGTGCGTGAGTTGTTGCTTTCGCCGACCCGGCTTCCGCAATGATCACCTGCAGGCCAGAATCCTGGAGCTCTCGGATGAACCTGGGATCAGTGCTGGAATCGGTGACCAGGATGTTGAAGTCGGTGACTGGGCCAACGTAGGCGAAGCACTGCATGCCAAATTTTCCATGATCAGCAAGAGCGATTCGGGTCTTGGCCGCCTTCGTCACCATCCTCTTGATCTGCGCTTCGGCATGGTTCGCGGTAGAAACCCCGTACTGCGGGTCGATGGCGCTGACGCCGAGGATGGCTTTGTCCAGTCGTATTTCCGACAAGGCTCGTTGCGCCCACTCTCCGGAGAGATAAAACGTATCTTTCTGAAGATCGCCTCCGGTGCAGAGAACGGTGACGCCTGGACTGCGTTGCAGCTCACAAACGATGGTGGGAGAGTTGGTTACGACGGTTAGACGATGGCGATGAATCAAGCGTCGCGCTAACTCAAAAACGGTGGTGCTGCCTTCTAGAAAAACCGTGTCGCCATCCAGCACAAGTTGCTCGGCGGCGCACGCAATCTGGCGTTTTTCTTCGCTGTGACTACGCAGAAGCGCGTCGTACGAGGGCTGGAAATTCGTGCTCGACATCCGCGACACTGCCCCGCCGTGTGAGCGGACCAGCAGGCCCTCTTGCTCCAAAGCAGCCAGATCGCGGCGGATGGTCGCAGCCGCCACCTTCAATCTGTCGCATAGCTCAGCGGCGGTTACGGTCCGTTGCGCGCCGAGGATTTCGCGAATCTGGAAGCGACGCTCTTCAGCAAGCATGGCGATCGATGCCGGGAAAAAAATCATTGTACCCGAAAGCGCCCGGAATAAAAGCTCCGGACCCACGAAATCGCCCACGTCCGAACAAAAGGGTTGACAAACGTGCAGAAAGTTAATACATTCGCGCAGATTTGAGTTTACGAAGTTCAATTATATCCAAGCACCAATATTCGAAGCTCCCATGGAACCCTCCACTCCAACTGTTGCACTCCGTGCTCTTCGATTAATACAGAGCTACCCCCTTCATTTCCATTTCTTCTTCTGGTTAGTAATTCTCACGTGCGCGACGGCATCGGCGCAAAAGGATAACAGTGCGATTGCCGGCCTCGTTAAGGACTCAAGCGGCGCTGTGGTTTCCGACGCTGAAGTGACAATTACGGATACCGACCGGGGGACTAGTTTGGTCTTGAACACCAATGCTCAAGGAGAGTATGTGGCTAGCCCTCTGAAAATCGGGCGCTACAACGTGACGGTCAAGAAGGCGGGTTTCAAGAAAGCGGTTGCGGGTCCAATTGTCGTGAACGTTCAGGAGCGCCCGGAGATCGACGTCACCTTGCAGGTCGGCAGAATCAGCGAAACCATGACGGTTAACACGGAAAGTCCGCAACTGGAGACGGAGACTTCCGAACTAGGACAGGTGGTTGACAGCCGGCGTGCCACCACGCTTCCACTGAACGGAAGAAATTACGCCCAACTGGCGCTGCTCAGAGCAGGGGTGGCTCCCGGTGAACCCGGTTCCCGGGTCTCCGCCAGCTACGGGTTCAGCGCCAACGGCGCACGGTCGTTACAGAACAACTTTCTGCTCGGCGGCGTCGATAACAACGCGAATCTGGGCGACGTGCTAAATGAGTCGGCTTTCGTCATTCAGCCATCGGTCGATGCCATCGCCGAGTTCAAAGTGCAGACCAACTCGTATAGCACAGAATTTGGCCGTGGCAATGGTGCGATTCTGAATGCGGTGATCAAGTCGGGAACAAATGGACTCCATAGCGACGTTTACGAGTTTCTAAGAAACGACAAGCTCGACGCGCGCAATGCCTTTGACGCCTTCGGCCGAACCTCACCAGCAAAATCAGTTCGGCTTTACTCTAGGTGGTCCGATCATCAAGAACCGCACCTTCTTCTTCGGAGACTACGAGGGGCTGGGGATAAGGCAAGCGACGCCGCAGCTCGCCTTCATTCTCACCCCGGCGATGATTGGCGGCGATTTCTCGTCGTTCCTGGATTTGACAACCCCGGTCACGGCGGTGGACTCCCAAGGCAATCCGACAAGCCAACCAGCGCTCGACTGCAGCGGCCACCGCACGTTCGTGGGAGAGATCTTCAACACGAGGCTTACGCAGCAGTCTAGTCTGAATCCGAATGGTGGAGACTAATTGGGAACTCTGGCAACGACAAAATCCGACCTTGCTCCCAAGCTGCGCCGCGCCCTCGGTCTCTGGGATCTCATTCTCTACGGCATTGTTGTAATCCAACCCACTGCTCCCATGCCGGTGTTCGGAGTCGTCAGTGAGAGAGCGCGTGGTCACGTCGTCACCGCCGTGTTCTTGGCGATGCTGGCGATGCTGTTTACTGCGATCAGCTACGGTCGCATGGCCCGCGCCTATCCCAGCGCCGGCTCTGCCTTCACCTATGTTGGGCAGGAAATTCATCCCGCTCTCGGCTATGCGACGGGCTGGGGGATGGGGATGGATTACCTGCTGAACCCGCTGATTTGCACGATCCTCTGCGCGCAGCTGGCGCGGAATTTCGCTCCTGAGGTGCCTTATGTTGTTTGGGCCATCTTTTTTGCCGGTTTATTCACTGGGCTGAATCTCTTTGGTATCCGTGCCTCGGCGCGCATCAATGACACGCTTGCCATTGCCATGGGCATCGTGATCGCCATCTTCTTCGTGGTGGCTGCGCACTATATTCTCCGGCATCCCCACGCGGGAACTGGATTTTTTGGGCGGCCCTTCTACGACTCGAACACATTCGAATTGAAATCCGTGTTGGGTGGAACGTCGCTGGCGGTCCTCACCTACATCGGGTTCGATGGAATTTCCACACTGTCGGAGGAAGCGAAGAATCCGAAACGCGACATTTTGCCGGCCACTGTCTTAGTCTGCCTGATCACAGGTTTGCTGGCCGGATGCGAAGTCTATGCCGCGCAGCTGATCTGGCCGGTTTCGAGGCCGTTCCCGGACGTTACTACGGCTTTCGTGCACGTCGCCGGGATGGCGGGTGGCACCTGGGTGCTGCAATTGGTGAATGCAACGCTGCTGGTAGCGACAATCGGCTCTGGAATGGGATCTCAACTCGGTGCAGCGCGGCTCTTGTATGCCATGGGTAGGAGCGGCGCGATTCCCAGGTCCTTCTTTGGTACGATCGATCCAGTTCGACGTACACCGCGTAACAACGTTCTATTTGCTGGAGCCCTGGCCTTGCTGGGCGCCCTGACTATTAGCTTTGAACGCGGGGTTGAGCTGCTCAACTTTGGCGCGCTCATCGCTTTTATGGGGGTGAACGCCTCTTCCCTGGTTCGCTACTACATTCGAGCAAAGGACAGGGGACTCAGCGATCTCTTGCCGCCGGTTTGCGGTTTCGTGATTTGTCTGCTCCTGTGGTGGAACCTGAATCCATCGGCAAAGACTGCAGGCACGATCTGGATGCTGCTGGGGCTCGCTTATGGAGCGTTTCGGACCGGAGGCTTCCGGCGGGATCTGATTAGTTTCGAGGTCCCTCAGGAACCCTAGTCGGGCCCGTAGCGGCTCGGAGGCGGGACAGCGATCGCACCACTCACAGAGACGGAGGCCTGCTTTTCCGCCGGAACGCCGTCGACGCCATCCACCACGAGGCGAACGGTGTAATCCCCAGCCTTCGTAAAAGCATGGCTGACCTGCCTGCCATCCTGGCTAGTACCGTCGCCAAAGTCCCAGTGGTAGCCAACGGCTGGAACTCCGTCGGAATCAACTGTACTCGAAAATTTCAGATCTTCGCTCATCCTCGCTTGCCCCGGGAACTCAGGCACGATCTTCGGAGGCGCCGCAGGTAGTGACCTGTCGATGATCTTTACCACCTTCACCGAATGAGCGGGCTGTTCCACCTGGATGGAATTGCCTTCCGCCGACCAACGATGCGCGGGGTCAAAGACGTCCTCCAGATCGTAAGCGCGGCTACCGGCAAGCCGAAGCTCAGAGAGCGAGAAATGATGAGACCTTTGTTGTTCCGTCCAATTGAAGACCGCGAGGATCGACTGCCTGGCATCTTCATGCAGCAGAAATACGCTAGGCTGCTCGTCCTCGGAGCGATAAGTAAGAAGATCGACTGGAATCGCGGCGCGTCCGAGTTTCGCCATCTGTAACAGGTCCGGGTTCTTGAGCAGCGAGACCCGGTCCGGATCGGCTCCCAAGGTCGGCAGATCATCGCCGATTTCGTACAGTCCTCCGGAAACCGCCGACAGAGTAATCGACACCTGGGCTTCATTCAACGTGAGTGGAGCCTGGATTTCGCGCTCTTCCAGAAGTTGTCTCGACACGGTGAATGCGTCCGGATCGTTGATAAAAAAGTTCCGGTGCATATAGTAGCGGGCGGCAATGCCGGGCGCCGCTTCCTTGCTGCGCGCGAAGGTGTGACCGGTGTCTTGCGACACACGCCCGTCATCGACAACGCCAACGGGAGTCAGCATGGGGCTGCCGTCTTTATCGAGCAGGACATCATCTCCCACGGCTTCACGGATAACCTGCACCCCAATTCGCAAGGCTTCGAGGGCGGTGGTATGCGGCCGGAAGTAGTAGCCCTCGATCGCGGTGTTGTCCATAAAATCGAGTTTGATATATTTCACGCCCCATTCTCGAACCAGTGTGCGGTAGGTCTGGCGCAGAAACTCCTGCGCTGCTGGATTGGTGGCATCCAGCACAAACAGCCGCTCCGTCGGCACCTCTTCATCTGTCGTGACCGGAATCGCATCGCCTTTCGCGTTGTGTAGCAGCCAGTCTTTATGGTTCTCATAAACTGAGCTGCGCTCCCCGACCTCGAACGGTGCTGTCCAGATGCCGATCCTCAGCCCAAGCGGCTGAATTCGCTGCGTGAGAGGCCGCATGCCATGGGGAAATTTGGAAGCGTTCGGGACGGCGTAGTCCGCTCGCGCATATCCATAGCCGAAATCGAAATGGAAGTAGTCATAACCGAGAGATTTCAAGTGTTCAGCCAGCCACAACGCATTCGTGAAGGTGTTCCCCTCCGTGATCTTCATGTAGAAGGCCGTCCAGCTCCACCATCCAAGCATGTTGTCTTCCGGAATGCGGCTGTGGTGCAGTTGCTGAATCGCGGTTCCATAGCTCTCAAGTTGGGCGTGGTAATCGGATCCGACGGCGAACATCAGGCGTTCCGAAGAGATGCTCTGGCCGTTCGGAAGGGGCAGCTTCAATTCAATTAGGTTTTCTCGAGGACCTTCACGCAATCCCGATTCCTCGTCAGTCGCGTGAATCTCGGTTGTGCCAGTGGAATCCACGGTAAAACCAGCGATGTGCGGGCCGGACGCTGCAGGTTGTGTCTGCAAATGGAGGATCGTCAGGAGGCGATCAGACGTGAGGGCTCCGAAGAACACGCTCTCTTTGCTTTGTTGGTTGTAAACCAGTTGGCTGCCGACTGCCCGATGCATGCCGTTGGGCGCCTTGCCCAAATCGTAAATTCGAAGTGGCGGCCAATCTTCGCTGTAGCTGTCAGACAACACTCGATCTGTGCTGGGATTCGCGTGAAGATCGAGGATCGCTTTCCCCTCAGCCTCCAAACTGCGAATGCTCTGCACCTCAACCCCCCGCCCCGAATGATTCTGGACCTGGACCTGAATCTCGCCGAAAGGGCGATCCGCGTATACGCGGATCGTATAGATCAGATCAGGGCGATCTGACAATCCGGTCGCCTTCACGGTTGCTTGTCGTCCGCGCCCGAGGGTGTCCTCAAAATCCGAGTCGACTATCTCATGCTTGGGATATTCGGAAGACTTGATCCAGTGATGATCCACCTCGGCCGCGACGCCCGCGCGAACTACTGGAGATGCAACGCCTTTTGTTGAAATTGTATAACAGCCATCAGCGGAATCAATCCTGACCAGGAGTTCGGCATTTCTGAGCTCGGTGTTGGCAGAATATGCGAAAGGCGTAAAAAACGACATGACAACCGACCCAAGGATGAGGCTCCGAATAGGCGCGGACTGGCTAGTTTTAAGGACACCGCGAAGACCTTGCTTGGAAGGCAAGTTTTACCTCTGCCAGAAAGTAGTCTTATGATTTGGTTGCATTCGATCTCAAACGAACGCAATAGTTCACAAAACGTCACAAATGTATTAAAATCGTAGGCCCTTGTCAACAAGGATTTGGATTTGAAGGAAGACTAGATCGCGCGCAGGCTCCCAATGAATGCGGTCCATCGGAGTAGAGCTCGGATGCTGAGGTCGGTTCTCGCGTTCTCTGCAGTTGCTAGTCTTAGTCTCGCCCTTGCCAGCCGGCTGCAACAGCAATCCCATAGCGCGACGAGCCCGCAGAACTCGCAACCAGGCGCGCCAACGAAAACGTCGGAGTTGCATGCCCTAGCGTCGCTCGAGCCCATCGATACCCACACCCATGTGGCCAAGGGCGATGCAAGTTTCTACGCAATGCTGGATCGCCTGCACATGCACATTCTCGACATCCTTTTGGTAGACGATCATGACTCCTATCGAAGGGCTATGGAGCCCCAGTTGGAGGATGCTCTGCGCGTTGTCCGGGAGAGCCATGGTCACGCTGCGCTGTGCACGAGCTTTGATCCCTTCCAATTCGGCCAGGCAGATTTTCCTGCCTCTGCAATCCGAGGTCTGGATCGGGATTTCGCCGAGGGCGCGGTCGCAGTGAAGATTTGGAAGAACATTGGCATGGAGCTGAAAGATCGAGACGGTCATTACGTCCTGCCCGATAATCCGGCTTTGGGGCCAATATTCAAGGACATTGAGAAGCACAACCGGATGCTGATAGCCCACGTCGCTGAACCGGATGAGGCCTGGCAGGCTCCGAATCCGAACGGCCTGGATTATTCGTATTACAAGGAGAATCCCACTTGGTACATGTACCGTAAGCTGGGCGCGCCCAACAAGCACCAGCTTCTGGAGGCTCGCGATCATCTGCTCGCGCAGAACCCGAAGCTGCGAGTCGTTGGCGCCCATCTGGGAAGTATGGAAGACGACCTCGATGCACTAGCAATGCATCTGGACGCGTATCCGAACTTCGCGGTGGACACGGCGGCTCGCGTGGTCCATTTGGTGGTTCAGCCCAGCGATAAAGTTCGCGGATTTCTCCTGAAATACCAGGATAGGATTTTGTACGGTACGGATCTGGAATTCCTAAAGGACACGGCTCCGCAGGACGCAGTCAAAGAATGGGAAACGCAGTACGCGATGGACTGGCGCTATTTCGCCACGAAAGATGTATTCGAGTACTCTGGTCACAAGGTCGAAGGTCTCGGGTTACCCCAAGCCGTCCTGCGCAAGCTGTATCACGCCAATGCTGTGCACTGGATTCCAGGTATTTATAGCAAGTAGAAACTTCCAGAGAGCCAGAATCTTAGAAAATGGTGCGGCCAGCACAAGGCGAGACCGCGACGGGGGTCGGGTTCTCGAGGTCCTTGCAACCTCAGTGATCACCCAAAAAAGGTCCTTCCTCGTCACCTTCTCTGCCAAATCTGTTCGGCGCTACACGACCAAGCAAGAGCCGACGCGTGGCACCGTAACAATCACGGGATGGTCATCGTCCCCATCGACTTGCGCAGCTTTGAGACCGCGGTCGCCAAGGATCCATCGACCACCATCACATCTGGCCACACGCCTTCCAATAATTCTTCCTTTGGTCACCACTTCGCCGGCATGACGCAAGAGCTGGCACGATTCCAGCTCTCCGGCCCTGCCCTTGACTCGCAACTCCCGTCCCATTTCATCAAGTTCGGCCCCCGTTTCTTGAAGTTCAGCTCGCTCCCTGACTGACGCATCCGGCAACAGTATTTCCTCTACCCAATTCTCTTTCCAATTCGGATTTTTTACGGCTTGGACATGGGGAAACTAGGACATGCACTGACAGAGCTAAGTGACGCCGAGGTCGATTTCCGGGGATGGTTCCGACAAGAGGTGTTTTGGGCTGGCCATCCGTTTGGTCCGGTCACTACGCTGTCTGCCCCGTACATGCTTTTCTCATAAGCGAGTTCGTCCGCCTGCATCTCGCTTATATTCCAAAGCGGGCTTTTGGGTACGCCCGAACTTCCATCCCAAAAGTTGCCCTGTTGGCCGCAAGATGCATTGTCGATGGCACAGCCGTTCGCGGGGTTTTGCGCTCCCAGAAATCATTGGGACAGAATCCTGCCGGCAAGAGAATTTTAGTGGTCACTAACCCGCATTTCTCATTAAAAAATAGCAAAGGCTGTCGTTTCGTGGCATAAAAGCTATTGAGAGTAGAAGTTACGCCACGAAGGAAGACAGCCTTATGACAACAGAGTGTACCCAAGAACCGTTTCCATTTCATCCCCTAAATCAGCGAGAAGTACGCGGGCAATTTGACGCGTTTAACAGGAGAAAAAACGGGTGATCGAACACCCAGTTACGGTCAGCGGGTATCTCCGATCGAGTGCGAGTGGCGTAGAGGTCGGCGTCAACGTAGAAACGAATTGTGTTCGGCTCCCACTCGACTGCGAACACATGAAAATCATCGGCAAATCGTTGCTTTGCTGGCAACACGTAGGGCACCCCAATTCCATTGGCTCCGCTATATCCGGGTCCATGAATGGTTCCGTGTACGGTAGAAGGTTCCTTCCCGACATTCTCCATGATGTCTATCTCGCCACAATCGGGCCAGCCAAGTTTTTCGATGTCGTCGCCCAGCATCCAAAAGGCAGGCCACATGCCCTGACCGGCAGTGATTCTGATGCGCGACTCAAATCGTCCATAGGTCTGGGAGAATTTGCCCATGGTCTTGAGCCGTGCCGATGTGTACTTCCTGCTCCGGCCGTCCGTCCCTGGGTAATTTTCTTTTAGGGCTGCTATCACCAGGTTTCCGTCATGGATGTATGCATTCTGTGGCCGATTCGTGTAGTACTCTAGTTCGTGATTTCCCCAGCCTCCGTCGCCAACGTCAAAAACCCATTTAGATGCGTCTAGACCATAACCATCCGGGCCGTTAAATTCATCACTCCAAGCCAGTATCAATTTTGCATCCTTCGATACGGAGGCAGTTTCCTGCGCTTGAACGTCGAACGACGAGAATAGGGGAACAGCAACTGCCAGTGTGTAGAGAGCGATCGACGCGCGGTGGACCGATAACCTGCGCATGAGAAAACCGACGGCTGATAGCCTCTTGCGCGGCGCTTCGATTGCCATTCGGGAATGGACGTGCTTTGGGCTTTTTGCAATCAACGGCGGCCTCCCTGCTTCATTGGGTTAGCGACTAGGAAATACGGCACTTCGTTTTCGCAAGAAATCATGTGAACATCTCCCGAACCAGAACATCTCCAAGTCTCCTGTTTGTAAATCCTGAGGAGCGCTAATGTGAATGCTACCAGTCCGCTATCCTCACTTAAAGCGGCCGCTTTTCGTTTGACAGTGGAAACAGCAAACCGGTTAACTTCATTGCCCGAAGCACCAATTCACGTGCAGATCGACGTGCTGCGGCCGACCTCTTTCTCGGCGTATACGTTGGATTGGAACCTTTAACTGCTTCGCTCCGCCAGCGAATAACCGTTAAGCTGAGTTCCGTAAACTGCTAACGGCTTCACGACTCATGATTTTGGTCTCTGCCCGGCACTACTTTCGATCAACTGTTGCACAGGCACAACCACCATGAGCAGGAGATTTGCTTTCGGCGTCTTTGCGCGCTCCACCAGCGCAAGTTGCTCGGTGCGCCATGACTCCGGAGAAGGTTCGGACTTATCGAGATCATCGAGCGCGTGTAAGCCGGCAACTCCAAGCGCGGACAGATCTTGAGATAAAGGCGCGACTTCATTGAGAAGAAGAGATTGATTTAGGACCGGATGCAGTTTCGTGTCGTTATCGCGCCAAGTGGTTAGCAGGGCGCGGATTTGACTTTCGGCGGCCTGGTCTTTGTAGCCGCTTTGTATGTAGGCCTCCACCTGAGCGCTGAAATGCCGTGCCGCATCGCTTTCCGGACTGACAGCGTCAATAAGATGGTTCAACGGTGCGCGAAAGTCCCACGGACCCTTCACGCTGTCCATGCGCGCATAGTCCTTGACGGGCTCGACCACGTCGGCAAGCGTGCGAAGGGCGGCGATGTCGTACGTCCCAGTCATGCGGTGAAGCATCTGAAACCTGCCGGTGCGGTGCGTGAGGCCAAGCCAGTCGAGGCGCCAGCTCAACTCTTCGAGCCGGGCATACATCGAGTTCAAATCTTGAGTTGCTTGCGGCGACCAAAGGCGCTCGGCAATCGCGGCGGTGCGGGGCCAGACGCGGGAATCGAGGATCTCCGGCGTGACCCACTCCGTCCACATACAAGCCTCGCCGCCCAGGATGCGGGGTTTTTCCTCGGGACTCAGCGTTGCCGCGGCGCCGCTCATGGGGTCCACTGCATAATGCCGTGACGCAGGCCACATCAAATCGATGTAGTAACCGAAAGAGAGCAGGCCGCTGTAGCCTTGTTTCGCCGCCGCCGCCAACGATTCCTGTCCGCGCCACGATTGAATAACGATGGTCTTCGGCAATTCGGGATGCAGAATCTCATCCCACCCGATCATGACTTTGTGATGCTTGGCCAGGATCTTCTGGAGGCGCTGATTGAAGTACGCTTGCAGGTCCTGATTATTCTTCATGCCATGCGAGTGGATGAAGGCCTGGATTTTCGGATTCTTATCCCAATGCTGGCCGTTCACCTCGTCTCCGCCAATGTGGAAGTAGGCGTCGGGAAAGAGTTTGGCCATTTCTCCGAGGAATTTGTCGAGGAATTTGTAGGTCTCTTCTCGGGTCGGATCAGTGACCGAGTCCGGCCCTTCCGGATCGACTTTGAAAGGACCGGGACTGCTGGCAAGCTCGGGATATCCGACAAACCACGAACCGCTGTGGCCAGGGGTATCGAACTCGGGCAGCACGCGGATACCGCGATCGTACGCGTAGGAAATCAGACCACGAATTTCGTCTTGCGTGTAATACAAACCATCGGAACCCATTTCGTGCAGCTTAGGAAACTTCTTGGTCTCGACGCGGAAGCCCTGGTCGTCGGAAAGATGCAGGTGCAGAACGTTCATCTTCACCGCTGCCATTCCATCCAGATTGCGCTTAAGCACATCGACCGGAATAAAGTGGCGGCCAACGTCAATGAGCAATCCGCGCCAGGCGAACCGCGGCTGATCCTTTATCGTAGCTGCCGGCACAGTAAATCCATTCATGCCCGGTTCGACCAGTTGCAGAAAGGTCTGAAGTCCGTGAAGAACGCCCAGCGGATTGGAGGCGTTGAGCTTCGCTCCCGACTCGCCGATTGTCAGCTCATAAGACTCATCCTCGCCCAGGCGTTGCACCTCCTGACGGCCATGTTCCAGATGGATGAGGAGTGAAGGGTTGGCAGATTCCACCGATTTGTTTTTTAGCAGCATCCCTGTTTCCTGGGAGAGTTGTGCAACAAACCTCTGTACGCCCCGCTCCACCGTCGGGTCTCGAAAGCCTGTGATAGCGATAGAAAAGGATCGATCAATCGCCAGTTGG
Organism: Acidobacteriota bacterium; assembly: GCA_003225005.1. Taxonomy (GTDB): domain Bacteria; phylum Acidobacteriota; class Terriglobia; order Terriglobales; family Acidobacteriaceae; genus Sulfotelmatobacter. The sequence continues at coordinate 39,722 of QIAN01000037.1, forward strand.
CCCGCACCAAGTTGCACAACAGAAGGCATGGGCATAACGTTGAGAGGTGGCTGTGGCTGTGCCGCGCCAAGGGTTGCAAGTAGAACGAGGACGCTTACGAATAGTAGTGTTCGCATGGTATCCATAGAACGTAGCATGGTTGCGAGGAATCTCCACCGGAGCCTGGGCTGCCGTGGTCGTGATGACGCGAATTCTAGCGTGTCAGAGTGAACTTGTTCCGCAGTTGAATGTTGTCGGGAGAACCGCCCACCAGAATTGTGAAATCACCCGGTTCAGCGCTGCAGTCTTTCTTCTTAACGTCATAGAAGGAGAACGCCCGGCAATCGAGTTTAAGGGTCACGCGTTTAGTCTCTCCCGGCTTTAGGTTTATTTTTGTGAACCCTTTCAATTCTTTCGCATTGAAATGTTTCTTCGATCTCTCGAACGGATTCGCGATGGTCATCGATCTCCCATTGACCGAAAGAAAACTCGCGCTGGACCGAAGCGAGTGCCTGGTTAGGCCGACTGGCTCGCACCAATTGCGGCATGCACTGCCTTCATCTGGATGATTCTGGCGATACTGGCTATCCTTCTCTGCCCTTGGAAGTGATGGCTACTCCAGCTGCACCCGAATGTTGAGCCGGACCGAAGAAGACGAGTACTGCGAGCCGTTCGGTGATGTCGTAGAACGCATGCCGCATGCGAGCAGGAACGAAGATAATTGAGCCCGGACGAACATCGAAGGTCTCGACCTCTCGGTCTGCTTCCATGCGCATTTTCGCCCGCCCGCTCGCAATGTAGTAAACCTCGTCCTCCGTGTGCGGTTTTTGCGGGTCCCTCTCTCCCCGCTCTAGCACATATATCCCGACACTCAGGGAGGAAACGCGCAGGAATTCTGAATACCGGCGCGGCGATCGTGCGAGTAGCTCCGAAAAATCGAAGACATTAACATGCATGGACCACCTCCGTCAGTACAGGCTAGCGCAGTTCACGCATGTCATTACGCCGCGACAGAATCGGCAAGGGAAAGCGCGTCCGGTCAGAGAACATCTGTGGATCATCGACAATGAGTCGCTGAACACCCATTATAAGCTCATTCCTCGACAAGATACGGCGGGGCTGACTACGCTCGCGTCCGGCGTGGCGCAGGAGCTTGTCGGGCAATGGACCGCGCGAGAGTTCAGCGACGGAAAAAAAATTTCAAACTTCAGGGATAGCACGGAGGCCGCTCATCGACTTGATGTCGAAGCGAAAGAACACAGGCTTAATCGACAGATCGTTGACTTGTTCGCGCCTTTCTGCCAGCGGATTTAGCCACCACTCTGAATGCTGCGACAGTAGTTCCTTCGCATGCTCCCACTGAGCAGTGTATTGTGCTTCGCGCAGTTCCAAGTACGTTCCCATCACTATCACGCTAAGCCAGTTAGAATCATTCTCTATTTGGTCGGCTTGCAGACAAACCTTGGGGTTTTGGCGCATCCACTCAATCTTTTTGCCGAGTGTCGAGAAGATGTAGATGCG
>QIAN01000305.1 GCA_003225005.1 Acidobacteriota bacterium
AGAGCAGCGCAAGTAGCTCAGCACGGACCGTGTGCTTCCCCACCGGTCCTTGAAGGTCGCCAACCCGGGGGGGTGCAAATCCGACCGACCGAGGTCGAATTCGTCCAGTCCTTTCCGCTTCGCCTCTTTGAGGGCCTCCCAGAGCAAGAACTGCGTGCCGCCTAGCTCGTTGAATCTAGTGTCAGAGCAGCCGTACTTGTAAACGAGAGTGTGCTTGAAGCTCAGGCTGAGGATGCTTGCGACGGGGCGACCGCGCGTCGACGCCACGTGAATCGTGAGATTCTCGCCTACACAGTCGATCAAGTGACGAAACCATGCGAATGGCTGGGGCGGCAATCGTCTCCGGCGGCACGCCAGTACGAGCAACCCGTAGAACTGACGTGCCAGCGCCTCAGATCTTCCTGCTTCATACGTCAGAGCCTCGCGCTCGGCGCGCCGAATCTTCCTTTGGACACAGTTCTTATGAAGGCCGCGAAAGAGTGCCTCGAGTGGCGGCCGAAGATCTATCCGATGGAAGTAGAACACGGCGCTTCTTTCAAAGCCGGCCATCTCCCCCACGGGTTCGCGCAGCGGCCTAATCTCAATGTATTTCCATTTCCCCCTCCTGAGATCTCGCTCCAGGAAGCCCACAATATATTGCACGTCCCCGTCGCTCGCCGCCAGAGGTTGACTGTGGTCAGAGAACGGCACCGACACCAATCGACGGCCAGTGAGCCAGCTATCGACCCGGCAGAAGACCAGGCCATTGACGAGGTCCGCCCCCGGTCGTGAGGTCGTATACGCGACTGGCTCGTAGCCATAAGTGCGCCGCAACGCGTCGAGCCAACCCCGCGAATGGAAGATGCTGGCGCTAGCATGCCTCTCCAGGAACTCCGGCCAGCGCGGATCCTGCAGAGGGTCAAGCGTGTAGACTGCCACCGTCAATCCTCATGTGGCCCTTGAATCGCCGTGAGCGAGCAGAGATCGCAGCATGACTCCAAGAACCGCCGTAAGTTCACTAAGGCCGCCTAGACAGTCTTGGCGCGCATGCCGCGTTCAGATTTCTGTAGCAACCCCAGCACGAAGGCCAGGAGTACAAGGGCCAGAAGGAAAAATACGATCCCGCCCTGCTGGTGGAGTCTGCCCGTCAGAAAGCGCGGATCAACATAAACCGAGAGCAGCGAGAGCGTCACAATTCGCAGCCCGTTCTTCACGATGAGCAGGGGGAGGCTCGCCAGGGTCAAGACCGCCTTCGTCCACGCGGCCCGCAGGAAGAAGTGGCCGATCAAGAGACTCAGAATCAGCAAGGCTGTACTCGACCGAATCCCGCTGCATTCCTTCGCGATCTCGATGGTGATCCCAGGCAATGAAAAGACGAACCCGGTTCGCAACACCGGAACGCCCAGGAGCCCGAACAGCAAGTGAGACACATCCGCCGACGCCGTCTGGAGCCCCCCGGTCGCCCCCTCCAACACGAAGTCGGGAGTCGGGACCATCAGAAACAGGAAGAACACCGGGAAAAGACCCATTCGGACAGTCCGAATGCCGTAGACCAGAACGAAGCCCCCGAGCCAGACCACAACGAGTGAAAAGATCGCGATGGAGAGCTTGTCGTTCTCGCTCGCCGAGTCCGGGTGGGTCCTCCCGAACGCGTATACCAGGGCTCCGGCGCTGAGCAGGGCCACTCCGCCCGGCCAACATGTCTCGGCGTGAGCGAAGATCCTTTCTCTCTCTAGGATGACGAGCGCCGCGCTGATCAGCGGTATCACGACGATGTAGGAATAGAGTTCCCGCTCGATCGAGAGCCTCATCAGCGTTGTCAGAGGTACCCAGAACGCTGCCAGCGTCACGCCAAGCAGTGCGCCGAAGCAGACACTTCGCGCCGCCATTCCCCCCGAGCTCTCCTCCGCACCACGCGGAGATCGCTGGCGCCAGATCATGTCGACGTCCCCAATAAGCGTCCCTAGTCTCCCAGTCACTCAGTCAGTCGCGACCTTCGACGGTCAAGACCACCTTTTCGCCACGCAGGGTCCCAAAGGCCAGCCGCGCGCGTTCCTTGCCCCTTCCCTCGATATGCCAGCTATCGCCGTCGCGCACGACCTTCATGAGGCTTCGCTCCCGCCACCACTGGTTGACCTCTCTCGGCAACGCCAGCCACAGTAGGCCGTCGGCACGCAGCTGGGCGAGATGGTCCAGCAACGCCCGATACGTGTCTCCCGCCCGCCGCTCCGCCACGTAGTCGGGATGGATCAGAAGACTCACCAGGCCATGTCTCTCCGTGATGAGAGCAATCTGTCGCTTCCAGAGATCTATCGAGTACTCGTTGAGGATGTGGAAGAGCGAGTAATCCTGCGTCGTGGTCAGCGGCAACTCCAGAATTCTGCCGATGAAGAACGGCACCACGGTGCAGCAGCCGCCTCGTTGGGGGTCCAGGTGCGCGACGTTGGGGATCGACATATCGTACGCAAACTCGAGGTCGTCGAGCCACTCTGGATTGCGGTACAACCCGCCCGATCGGAACCCGATCGCCGCCCACTCTTTTCCGTAGCGATTGATCGCTTTCGCGCGCCGCAGAAACCGTTCGCGGCTCGCAAACAACCGACCGTCATGATTCACATCGTGAACGTTGATCTCAAATCCACGTCGCCGGAAGCCGTCAAGAAGGCTCGTCGGAACCGAGTACCGTTGCTCAGGCACGATCTGGAAAGAGGATTTGATCCCCGCCGAGTCATCCAGATCCATGAGGCGCGAGCAGAAGTTCCGTCCGCGCAACGTCTCAACGTCGTGGGTAACGATTGCGCACGCCGGCGCACCGTCGGGCCAAAACCAAATGAAAGGGATTCGGTCGATGGCGTGGGCCTTGAGCGTCAGGCCAAACAGCCTTTCAAGGATACCCTCGACGGTGAGATCGACCGGCCAGCGTGGAAACACGAGTTTTTCCCAGCCGCGCAGGTACAGTCGTTGGAGATACCTTCGTAGAACCACTGGCAGTGCCGGCCGCACCGCGCGATAGGCAAACGAGAGCGCCTCTCCGCCCAGTCTCTCCTTCTTCTCGTGAGACGAGCTCCGCGGATATCGCTCGCGGCGCAGGTTCTCCGTGATTTCGGCGGGATCGAAGGGCAGTCGCACCGATCCCCCGTCGATTGTCGCGTCGTCCAGCGCATCATACGGCTGCTCATGCCCTTCCGCTGCGTGGGCGCGCGCCGACCGGGAGCCGTAGCAGACGACGTCCCCTCCGAACCGAAAAAATCCTTGGATTTTACCCGGGTTGTCCGTCAGCGCGAAGTTCGCAAAGCTCTCGGGACACCGGTAGTAATCGAGAAACGTTTGGTTCACAAGAGCGCTCTCCTGGTCGAGCCCCTGACGTAGCCGCCGACTAGCCGCGAGACCAATGCAACTATTACCGGATCCGCGCGGGCCTTCGGATGGACGCGCCGTCGCTTCGACAGGCCGCTGGACGCCGAACGGGTCCACCGTCACACGGCGGGCCACCACACGCCCGACCAGCGGCGCACCGACCCGGGTAAGGTCCGCGCGCTGCTCCGTCTCGGGCTTCAACCGGTCGCCAGGCCTTGCCCGCCTGACGAGTCGCCCTGTTCCTCCCCTTTTGCGCCCCCTGCCTATGCTTTGCCCCTCAGCTCGGCCTCCAAGTGCTTCAGCCCTGTCGCTACATCCAAGACCGCATAATCACCCAACGCCGCCCTCAGCCTTGCCGTCTCCGCCTTAGTGTAGTACTGATAACTCGGCAGCGGGTTCGGAACGTGCACGATCCGGCGGCGATCTATCATCTCCGCAATGCATTCGTATGCTGTGGCCACGCCCGTCCCGACGTTATATACGTCATATGAGCTCTTTTCCAAAAGCTCCACCGTGATTCGCGCGGCGTCGCTGACGTGGATCAGATCTCGAGCCTGCCTGCCGTCGCCGTAGAGGATTAGGGGCTTACCGCTCTTCCCAGCGTTCAAGAGGAGTGTTACGATGCTCGCGTAGTCTCCTTTTTGGTTTTCGCCGGCTCCGTATACATTAAAATACCGAAGGCCGGTTGTTTTGAGCTTATAAATGTCTTGATAGGACTTCGCCGCCATCTCGTTCATGATCTTGCTCTTCGCGTAGTGATTGTCGATCCTACTAGGATCGATCACCGTCTCCTCCGAAAAGCAATCCGTGTACACTGCGGCGCTTGATGCGTAGATAAACCGTTTGCACCCGGACCTTGCCGCGGCCTCCATCACATTCAGGAATCCGTTGACATTGATATCGTAGCACTCCGGCGGGTTTCTGACGAATTCGACATTTGACGTTATCGCCGCCAGATGGATTACATAGTCTTGGTCCCTCATAACCGACGCCACGTGATCTTTGTCTCGGATATCGCCCTTCGTAAACGCCACGCCCCCCGCGTGACACTGGTTCCAATCGATCCCCGTCACGCGATAGCCCCGTCTTAACGCTTCCCTCGCTACATGCCCACCGATGAAGCCGGCAACACCAGTTATGCACAGGTTCCCGCTCTTGTTCATGGCGGGCCCCATCCCCCCGCTTCGGACGGTCCGGGCGGCCGGTCCTCCGTGCGCCCGCCGGGCGCTCGGGCTGACCATTCGGCAGACCCGGGCTCGTCACTCGCGAGTAAATGGACGGCCAGCTTCTCCCGCGTCGTCAGGCTCCGGGCTGCGGGTTTCGCCTCGGAGCTATGTCCCACCATCATTGTGGTCTCCGGTTACGTTCAGTGCCTTTGCTAGCCGGGTCGCAGCACCAAGCAACCTGGGATGTCTCGCCAGTCTATTGTCTCTGAATTCGGAGAGGCCCCGCCGCACGACGGCGCCGACGTTGTCCATCAGCCGCACCCGCCCAGCGCCTCGCGCCGGTCTCGGCTGATCCACAATCTCGACGTCTCTAGCTCGACCCGGCTCGACTTCGACTTCAACCACCACGCAGTCGCTCTCGAACGAGAATGGTACGCTCACCCCGTCGACGTACACAGCGCGGATTGGCGCCGGATCCGGCTCGTGCTTCGTCAACCGGAAGCGCCGTAGGTCGCCATCCGTGTTCTCCACCCGAAACCTTCTCGTGAAGAACAGGACTTCGACCGAGTCACGCGAGACAGCTCTCATGATGCAACTGCGTGTGAGCTGCGCTGAAAGCGTCGGCCACGTCAGCGTCGGCTCGACGTTGCGCAGTCCGCTCACGAACTCCTCCACCTTTTGGCACCCGCCGCG
>QIAN01000307.1 GCA_003225005.1 Acidobacteriota bacterium
GTTGATATGTCGCAGGGGGGCACGCAGGTCGTGCGAGACCGAGTAAGTAAAGGCCTCCAACTCTTTGTTGGCTGCTTCTAGTTCTGTGGTGCGTTGGATGAGCAGTTGCTCCGCCTGCTTGCGCTCTGTGTTGTCGGAGGTGATACTTGAAGCACCATTAATCTTGCCCGTTTCTCCTCTGGTCGGAGAGATGGTCATGGAAACATCGATTAGCGTCCCATCTTTCCTCCTCCGCACCGCTTCATAATGCTCGACCCTTTCCCCGCACTTGACCCTCTCAAGAATTCGCGGAACTTCATCGGAACGCTCCGGTAGGATCAGGATGGAAATCGGGCGGCCCTTGACCTCCTCGGCCGAATAGCCAAAAATCCTCTCGGCACTCGGGTTCCAGCTCAGGATAATGCCGTCCAAGGTCATGCCAATGATGGCGTCATCGGCGGACTCCACAATCGACGCCAGTTGGGAAGTTGCTGCCCGAACTTGATTGCGCTCGCTCATCTCACGATTGAAAGGGTAAACAACACCGTCAAAGAACGCGGGGCAACGAAATGCACCCGCTGTTGCCTACTGTGCGTCCGAATTGGACCTTGTCAACTATTTTAAAAACTTTAAGCACCAAAGAGGTACTCCGCCAGCGTTCGACGCTCAAAGAGAAGGGGCCTTGAGTATTCTCCGCGTCATCCCCATGCAGGTTAATCATCGAATCGGCGCAAAAGTGCGCCCCGGGCTGCGTCGAAACCGTTTCCTTTCGCCTGTCTCTGGCGAATTGTTATTTCGGCAGCCAGCCGATCGGAATGTGACGCATTATAAAAGGGTGCCCCTTTGGAGTAGGTTTTGAGTGCTGGCTCATTCCCTACAAGAAAGGAACACCCTCATGACTAGCACTAAATATATCGGTCTCGATGTGCACAAGGAAAGTATTTCGATTGCGGTGATGAACTCCATCGGCAAATTTGTGATGGAAAGCGTCATCGAAACAAAGGCGAGCACTATTCTGCAGTTCATCGACGGGCTGCACGGAGATTTGCACGTCACGTTCGAAGAAGGAACCTGGGCGGCCTGGTTGTACGACCTGCTGAAGCCCCACGTGACGGAAGTCCTGGTGTGTAATCCGCGAAAGGCTGCCCTGCTAAAAGATGGCAGCAAGGGTGATCGTATCGATGCCCGCAAGCTAGCCGAACTGTTGTACATGAACAAGCTCGCGACGGTCTATCACGGAGAGCACGGCTTGCGAACGATGAAGGAGCTGGCGCGCAGCTATCTGACCATCACCAAAGATCTCACGAGAGTCATGAATCGGCTGAAGGCCTTGTATCGCAGTTGGGGCATTCCCTGTGCCGGTAACGAAGTGTACGCCCCACGGCACCGTGCGGAATGGCTCGGCAAGATCAGCGAAGCCGGCGTCCGGCGACGGGCCGAACACTACTACCAACAGCTCGATGTCGTACGGCTTTTGCGCCAGGAGGTGCGACGGGATCTGTTGAGTGAAAGCAAGAAGCACAAGGCGTGGAAACTGCTCCGCCAGATCCCGGGGATCGGTCCGA
>QIAN01000306.1 GCA_003225005.1 Acidobacteriota bacterium
TGGCAAGCAGGGATTCCCGCTGCTTGCGGTTGGGATATAGGCGGTACTTAAACGTCTTTCTGATTTTCAACATATTGCTTTATGACCGCCAGTGGTGCCCCGCCAACCGGGGATACGAAATAGCTATTCGTCCAAAGTGTGGGTAACCGTGATTTCAATGTACGAAACTCTTGCCGCCAACCTGTGGATGCCGAACTGCGGGTCCACTTCGACGAGCACAGGCACGTGGTCGGGCATGATTTCCAAGGCGATGATTTCAGCAGCCCGATATTTTTCAGCGGTCTGTCTCATCACCTGTTCACAGCGTTTTGCAATCGGACCAACAAGCACGCTGCGCCGATACTTGGGCGTCCACACGCAATGATATTTGCTGGAATACACCACATTCTTGTTCGATTTGTACCCTTCTAGTGCCATGCTTGAACAGTCATCTATCTAATACAAGCGAAATCGGTGTTGCTTCGCAAAATACGCCTTATATCCCCAGCCCTAAAGGGCGGGGGCTTTACGGCGCCTTTTCGGTAACGGAACAGCGCAGCAGCTTCAAAAGTTTCGCGAAGAACTCGATCGAGGCCCGCATGGGCGCGGCCTTCCACGGTGGTGAGGTTAAGGAAACTTTGGAGCGCGTCGCCGAGTTCGCCGGTGATTGCATTTTTCCTCGCAAGGCGATGGACTTTGACCGCAAACCTCACTCCGCCATTCGACTCCTGGATGGGAATCGCCACTTCCTTCTCAACGAAAATGCTGTCTCGGCCAGCAGCAGAGCGCCCACAAGAGTAATTTGCGGGTGCTCGAGCGTGCGCGATTTTCCGATGCTTGCCATGAGAGCGATCACGAACACAACCATGGTTGCATTGGCAGTAATGCAGAATAGCTTGAGACCCCGTACTTCTCGGCGGTTGCGGATGCGCAGCACATTCAACATCGCAGTGAAAAACAGAGGCAGGCCGGTTCCGAAGATCCAGATTCTGCCGGTGTAGGTTTTTGGCACAAGCAGGCAATCCACGATTGCAAGAATAAAAAGGGTTCCCGCGCAAAGCCGGTCGAAGAGCTTCATCGCCTCTGTGTGCCCCTGTGTCCGGAGTTTACCCTGAGCTCGGCCAAGGGCGTTTAAGCCTTTGTTCTTTCCCCGAAGATCGCCGTGCCCACGCGCACGCAAGTCGATCCTTCTTCAATGGCCACTTCGAAATCGTGGGACATGCCCATGGAAAGCTGCTCCATGGCGATGCCTGACAGTTTGCGAGCGGCAATTGCATCGCGCAGTTCACGCAGCTTGCGGAAGTATGGGCGCGCATCTTGGGCATGGTCGGAAAACGGAGGCACAGTCATGAGTCCCCGGAATACCATCCCCTCTAGACGGGGCGCTGCGAGCAGCAACTCTTCCAGTCCCTGTGAGTCCGGCGCGGCGCCGCTTTTGGCCTCCTCGCCGCCCACGTTGATTTCGACGAGTACGTCCAGTTTGCGGCTGAGCTTGCGGGCCGCCGCATCCAGCTTTTCCGCCAGCTTTAGCGAATCGACAGAATCCACGGCACGAAACAGTTCCGCCGTCTTGGCAGCCTTGTTGGTCTGCAGGTGTCCGATCATGTGCCACTCGGCAGCGTGCAAATCCTGAAGCGCGTTGTTTTTGGCTGCAAACTCCTGAACCCGGTTCTCGCCGAACAGGCGCTGTCCCGCGGCGTAAGCTTCGCCGATACGCTCCGGCGGCTGAGTCTTGCTCACGGCCATCAGTGCGATTTCTTCCGGTCGACGTCCAGCGCGGCGCGCAGCGGCGATGATGCGCTCCTGAATCGATGCGATATTGGCGGCGACGGACATGGAAGAGTGAATGAGAAACGGATCGATCTTTCGCTTTGCCAAGGACGCGGGCGGGAGTGCTCGCGCCACACGGTCATCACATCATTGCGATCGGCGGAGCAGGTTCGCTCGGATCGCCGGCCGCGGAGACGGGCAAAAAGATCATCAGAGCTGCCAAGCCAGCAAGCACGATCATTCCTCCAACCAGATAAGACGGATCGTTGAAGATCTGCGGCGGGTGGTTGGGTGCGCCCCAGGAGGGAACAAACTGCAACCCCGCCCATACCAGGCCCAATAAGGCTTCCCCAGCGATCAGCCCGGAAGCAACCAGCACTCCGGCATTTTCTACGCGTGCCTTCTGGGCGCTGTTGAATCCACGTCGGTCGGCGACCCAATCACCGACGGAGCGAATCACTCCGCCCACAAAAATCGCAAAGGTAGTTCCGAATGGCAAATACATTCCCACTGCCACCAGCATAGGACTTTTCACCTGCATCATGATCAGAGCGAACCCAAAAAGGATTCCCACCACCACCAACGGCCAAGGCATATCGTGACCCACGATGCCCATGGCCAAGGTGGCCATCAGACCGGCTTGCGGCGCCGGAAGCTCTGCACCGCCAAATCCCACGCCGCCGGCTTTAATGCTGCCCTCGTGCAGCAGCATCAAAGGGAAATACATCACAAGGCTTGCCACGACCACCGCGATCAGCTCCGCGGCCTGAATCTTCTGAGGTGTGCCTCCTAAGATGTAGCCAACCTTGAAGTCCTGCAAGAGCTCGCCCGCGACGGCTGACGAAACGCAGACCACCGCTGCCACTCCCAGAACCGCGGCCACACCTGGACCACCCGAGACTCCCAGCGCCACCATCAGGAGCGCGGCAATCAGCAGCGTCGACAGCGTCAAGCCGGAAATCGGATTGTTGGACGAGCCGATGAACCCAACCAGATTGCCGGAGACGGTGGCGAAGAAAAATCCAACCAGAATCATCACCACCGCTGCCAGAATGGCGGGCCACAACAGCCCCGAGATTCTGATGTAAAGCAAACACATCAGCACGAACATCACGGCAATCAAACTGAATACCGTTTTCGAACTCATGTACCGTTCCGTGCGTGCGAGCTTGGCTTGCTGGTCGGCCGTCTGGCGCAGGTCCGCGAATGCCTTGCCAATTCCGGCAGTCAGACTCGCGCGCATTCTGAATAGTGTGTACGCAGCGCCAACCAGCATGCCGCCTACTGCAATGGGGCGCACGATGTATCTCCATACCGCGTCCGCCATCGTCGCCCAATTGTCGGGAGTGTCGGTCGGAATGTAGGCCCTCAGCTGCGGCCCAAGGAAAAACATCATCAAAGGAACCATCAAACCCCAGGCCAGCACGCTGCCGGCAAACTGGATCGACGCCAGCCTGAGGCCGATGATGTACCCCACCCCCAGATAAGCCGGACTCACGCTCGGCGCCGCAAAGACGGTGGTTCCTCCCGTGGGTACGATGTGCGTGCTTCCTGCCGTGCCCAGACGAACCTGGGTGTGTCCCACACTGCCAACGCCAACGTGAAGGTCGGTGTCGGCGGAGAACAGCCCGAATTTTCCCAGGATATACACCACGCCGCCAATGCCGATGTTCCAGAACAGATATTTCGCGGCTTGCGCTCCCCGTCGTCCAGCTTTGTGAATCTCCGATGCCGCCAGTGATTCCGGAAAAGGCAACTCCGGGTCTTCCACCATGCCGCGCCGTACCAGAGAAATGAACAGCACTCCCAGAATGCTGCCCACCATGATCAGTGCCGTGGATTTCCAGTAGGCGTCAGCAAACCGGAAAGAGGGCCATGCCTTGGCCAGCAGAAACGCCGGAAGCGTAAAAATTGCGCCGGCCGCGACCGACTCCCCAATCGACCCCGCAGTCCGAGCAATGTTTTCTTCCAGCAGCGACCCCTTCCACGCCCGCATCGCCGCCATGGCAATCACGGCCGCCGGATACGTAGCCGCGATCGTGATACCGGCACGCAATCCCAAGTAAGCGTTGGCTGCCCCCAGGACAATCGTCATAAGAAGCCCCAGCAGCACCGCACGCAAAGTAAATTCCTTCATCTCCATGTTCTCGGGCACGAAGGGGACGTGCTTCTTCGGTCCAGGTCCTGTTTCGGCGGTGAGCGGGTTACTCATAACGGAGCATCCTCGTTTGCGTGGGGTGCTAAGGCTGGCATCTGGCCGTAACTGATTCTAAACACGCGGACGGCGCACGTTAGCACGTGGCACTCGTGCTTTACAAGTCCGGGCGCTGATTCCGTTCTGATTCCGAACGCTCCGGGACCTGCTTTTTGTGCTGCAGAAAACCGTTCGAAACCGGTAGAGAAAGCTGGAGCTTTTGGGCAAGGACGGAGTTACAATATGGCAACGAAATTTGCCTCTTCCGTTTACTTTCGTCCCCGAGGTGTCGTTTGCTAGTCGCAAAGATCCAGCCGTGGTTGCAGCAGTTGAGTCAATTCCGCTGCCGAGACTGCGCAAGTGACGTGGGCTTTCGTTCCCGCCGTCGCACTTTCTCAGAGCGCTATATCTTGCCACTTTTCTATCTGCAGCCAGTACGCTGCGCGGACTGCTTCCGGCGGGATTACCGCCTAATGTCCGTTCAGGTGCGAGAGCGGCTCGTCGAAGTGGGCCCTAAACCCGCGATGTCCGCAACCGGCCCGTCGCCGACCCACGATCGTAACGTTGCCTAGCGGTCAGCATCGCCGTTATACTGCAGAGAGATTCGCCGCCCGTGAACCGCGAGTTCTACGGGCACACGGGAGGCCGTCTTCAGCAGTAGTGGAGACCGAACTCGGGCTACCCAGGCCAGAGCAGTGGCAGGCCTTTCTATCGTTTCGCGGTGGGGCGGGCGGGCTGCCGAAAGTCATTTCGTAGTATTGTTTCCTTCCGATTGCCGCGTCTGCGGCACCCCCCTGGTTACGATTTCCCCGCTTCCGGAACCCTCGCCAGGTGGCCTGCGAGTGCTTGAAGGAGTTTTGGAGCCTAAGCTCGACACCTGCCCCCAGACTGGCCTGACTAGCCATCGGCGCCGAGAGAACATGCTTGGAGCCTTCACGGTGGGACGCCCTGAGGAAGTGAAGGGACGACCACTGGTGGTGGACGACGTCTACACGACCGGAACAAAGGTCTCTGAATGTGCCCGAGTTCCGGCACCGCACGCAGCATCTAAAGTGTGGGTCGCCGCAGTGGCGCGGACGCTCAAGGTATCGGCACGCGAAGTGGAAGTCGTGCGAGGTGAGGAAGGCGATCAAAGAGGTTGTCCCGTTGGCGCAAGCCGCCAGAGGCTAAGCAGCGAGGTGTGAGGAGGACATTCGTCTCGCGGGATGCTGTCAGGCTGCCGTAAATTGAGTATCGACGCTCTAAGGCGCGCTCTAAGGCGCGCCGGTGCTTAAGTCGAGTATTCTGCGAACTGAGACTTTGGAGTTGCTGGCGCAAATGTCAAGCAGGGTCGAATCCGGAGCATGGCTAACGGGCAGGCACGCCGGGGGTACGATGTTTGTGCCGGCGGCGACGCACCGCGAAGGCGACGCCCACGCGTTGCACGCTCCGGTGCTGGTGCTGAATGCGTCCTACGAGCCGATCAACGTCTGCGCTGCCCGCCGCGCCCTGGTGCTTGTGCTCAAGGGGGTTGCCATGACGGAAGAGGAAAATGGACACTTCCTGCACGCTGCCCGCCTCGCCATGCGTGTGCCCTCGGTGATCCGCCTGCTCGAGTACCGTCGCATCCCGCATCAGAGCCGCGCGCTGTCGCGGAAGAACATCCTGCTGCGCGATCGCAATACTTGCCAATACTGCGCCGAGGTGCTGCTTTCGAGTGAGTTGACGCTAGATCACGTAGTCCCGCGTTCCCGCGGAGGCCTCTCCACTTGGGAAAACCTCGTGGCCTGCTGCCACGCCTGCAATCGTCACAAGGGCAACCAATTTCCCCCCGAGGCGGGGATGAAGCTAATGCGCGAGCCCCGCGCCTTCAATCTCCACACCAGCCGCCACATCATGCGCCTGATGGGCCGCAGCGACGACAAATGGCGGAAGTATCTTTTCTATTAGTACCACCCATCCGCACCTCGCAGCTCGACCAGACGGACCGCAGTTAGCATTCGGCCCTTCCGGTCCGTGGGCGTGACCACACGGCTTCTCAGCTTCTGTCTCAAGAAGGCTGCCATTGATTTTCTGCGATGGCCCTCAGAGTAAGGCTGAGTGCTGAATGCTTCTACTGCGGGCTCTGGGGCACGTCCGGCTTCTTCTCAGGATTTTGCGGCTGCTTCTGATCGTTCGGCGCCTTGGGTAGTTCCTTCCCCTGATACAGAATCTTCACATTCGATCCAAACCGTTTGTAGTCCTCGTACTTCACAATCTCTCGGATGTGGATGTCGCCCGTGCCGAAATGCAGAGTGTCGTCGGAGCGGGTGTAGGTCGGAAACCAGTATGCCCCGTCGATCTGCTGCCGCCAGGTGGTGAACTTGGGGTAGAGGTGCTCTTCCTTGCCCTTCTTTTTGGTGTCGCGAATTTCCGGCACGCCTTGCCCGTAGGTCTTGACAATTTGATAGTCATGGTCGTCCACCCAGATGCGTCCTTGGAAGTATCGCTGCTTCGGCTCGATTGTCTTGGGGGCGAGGTCAAACACGTAACAGTGCAGCTCATCTTCCTGCTGCTGACCAACATATAAAACGTTGTATTCCGAGATCTCATCCGAGGTCATCACAAAAGGCAGGCGCCTGCGGATGTCCTCAAAGTCCCCCTGATCCATGGATAGTCCGCCTTTCTCAAGGTCGGACTGTGGGGCAAAGACCACGTTCTCCAACCGCCTTCCCTTGTCGTCAAAAAGGACGTCGAAGACTTCGTGGAATTGGCCGGTGACGGTCTCGCCGTCCATGACCATGACTTTCACATCCTGGCGATAGGTGTACTGATCCCGTGCCACCTTGAATTCTTTTTCCTTGGCAGCGAAGCGCTGAATGATTTCCTCCACGGTAATCCCCTTAGGCGGAGACGTGTCCAGCGGCCCCTCCTGCGCGGAAGCCGGCAGATCCGCTAACGTGCAGCCTAGAAGTATGACAATAAAAAGCATTAGGGGAGACGAAGCAATGCGGAACGACGATTTCATACTTCTAGTCTATCGAAATATGGTCAGAAAGGCAGGACGACAGACCGCGGCGCGCCTACCTCCGACTCCTCTCCGCTCAGCGAAGCCGGAGGATAGGGCGCTGCAGTTCTGCCGCTATCTAAGATGCCAGACTAGAATAGGGGTTGCCGTCGAAGAAAATCAGCACCGCTCCGCAGCGCTCGGCATTTCCGGGGTCGGCGCGAAATGCGCCAGCGCACGATGTTCGACACAAGAGGGAAGACAGAGCGGGCATCCTGAGCGATTGACCCGCCGAAGGGGACCTATGCACTCCCGCCACTGGCATGGATCCTGCGAGCGAAAGACGCCGGTCAGGATGACGAATGCGCGGAGGCCAGCCGCGAGAAGCTAAAGCTAGAAGCCAGAAGCTAGCCCCTGTTACACTCATCGGTTTGCCAAGGAGGTAACCTCGTGCGTCTTTTTGTCCTGTCCCTTCTTACCGGTGTTCTCATTTTCATATGCGGCTTTACGGCTTTCGCACAAGTCAAACATCCCTTCACTTTTGAAGACATGATGAAGATCAAGCGTGTGGGCGAGCCTGAAGTTTCACCCGACGGCAAGTGGGTGATCTTCAGCGTGGTTGACGTAAATCTCGACGCCAACACCAAGATGCCGCACATCTGGATTGTGCCCACGGCGGGAGGCCCGGAGCGTGAGATCATTGCCGATCGAGATGCTGACCGCCCGCGCTGGGCACCGGATGGGAAGCGGTTTGCTTTCATTTCTACAAAAGAGCAGGGCTCGCAGATTTGGATCGCGGATTTTGACGGCGTAGCCGGCGCCGTATCCGCGGTCTGGAGGTTAACCAGTGTCGCAACCGAAGCTGGCGGTGAGCTCTGGTCTCCGGATGGAAAAAATATTGTCTTCACTTCCGATGTTTATCCGGAGTGCGATGGCGAGCCTGCGCAAGAAGACATTTGCAACGGGAAGAAACTCAACGAAGCTAACAAGTCGAAAGTTCAAGCGCAGATCTTCACGCGCCTGCTCTATCGCCATTGGAACGCATACAAAGAGGGTAAGCGCAGCCACATCTTCGTAGTTAGCACGATTAACGGAAGGCCAAATGTAGGTGACCAGCTCAGGCCGGTTCCGCACGACCTAACCCCCGGCGACTACGACGCGCCCGTATTCTCGCTCGACGGGCAGGACAACTACGCTTTCTCGCCCGACGGGAAGGAGATTTGCTACACCTCGAACCACGACAAGAACGAAGCCAATTCCACCAACAACGATATCTGGATCATCCCGGTTCGTGGAGGGGCGAACGCCTCGTCCGCCCAGCCCTCGGCACAGGCCAGGAACATCACCGCCGACAATCCCGCCAGCGACGCGACGCCGCTCTATTCGCCCGATGGCCGCTACATCGCCTACCGCGCCCAGCAGCGTCCGGGATACGAGAGCGACCGCTTCCGGTTGATGCTGTACGACCGCAAGACAGGAGAGAAGACGGATCTCACCCAGAGTTTCGATCACTGGGTTGGATCATTCGTCTGGGCGCCGGATTCGAAGACTATCTACTTCAGCGCGGAGCATTTGCGACATTCTCTGATATATGCCGTGGGGACCAAGCCCGTATCGGGCACAGCGAACCCAATCGAATTTCCGCGGCGCGCCCTGGTTGGTGGCTTCGACGATGACGTAACGGTAACGCCTGACGGCAAGGAATTGATTTTCACTCGCATGTCCCTTAAGGCGCCAATCGAAATTTACGCGGCCGATGCAACCGTCAACGGATGTCCAGCCAGAACGGGCAATGTGGATGCAGGGAAGGAAGACTGTTCGTTGAGCAAGGATTGGGCTCTTACCCACACAAACGATAAGTTACTGTCGCAAATCAGCATGTCGGATGGCGAGCCCTTCTCATTCACCGGCGCGCACGGCGACTGGGTCGAAGGCACTCTCGTCAAGCCGCCGAACTTCGAGGCCAGCACGAAATACCCCGTGAAGTTCCTCATCCACGGCGGGCCGCAGGGGGCCTGGGGAGACGACTGGAGCTACCGCTGGAATCCCGAACTCTTCGCCGCCAACGGATACCTGGTCATCATGATCAACTTCCACGGCTCGACCGGCTACGGACAGAAGTTCATCGACGCCATTAACGGCGACTGGGGCGGCGCTCCGTATGAAGACCTGATGAAGGGCCTGGACTACGCCGAGAAGACTTATCCGTTCATCGACAAAGACCGCGAGTGCGCGCTGGGCGCCAGCTACGGCGGATACGCCATCAACTGGATCCTCGGCCACACCCACCGCTTCAAGTGCCTGGTGTCGCACGACGGCATGTTCAACGCCGAGTCCGCCTGGGGCACCACCGAAGAACTCTGGTTCAACGACTGGGAGTTCAAAGGCACGCCCTATGACAATCGCGCGATGTATCAGAAGTGGTCTCCGCACCAGTACGCGAAGAATTTCAAGACGCCCACGCTCGTGATCCACGGCCAGCGCGATTACCGACTCGACGTGAGCGAAGGCTTCCAGCTGTTCACCACCTTGCACATGGAAGGCGTGCCTTCGAAGATGCTGTATTTTCCCGACGAAGGCCACTGGGTGCTCAAGCCGCAGAACAGCCGGCTGTGGTACGAGACGGTCAACGCCTGGGTAGATCAGTGGACGAAGAAGTGAGGGGAGGTTAACAGAGCCGCCCCAGGGCAGACGTCACTTTTGGCATGCTCGAACATCTAATGAAGGGCTACAGCTCAATTAGGTGTATTGATTCATTCCGGCAATACTGCATAGAGGGAATCATGACAGAAAAAATAGTGAAGAGTGAAACCGAGTGGAGGAAGGAACTGACTCCCGAGGAGTACCGCGTCACGCGCGAGGCTGGCACCGAGCCTGCCTTCAGCGGAAAGTATTGGAAGACGAAAGATCCGGGCACCTATCACTGCGTCTGCTGCGGGGCGCCTCTGTTCGAGGCCACCACAAAGTTTGATTCGGGCACCGGCTGGCCAAGCTTCTACGCTCCCGCGGACGAAAAAAACGTGGTGCAGCACAAGGATTCCAGCTATGGCATGGTTCGGACTGAGGCACGCTGCGCAAGCTGCGACGCGCATTTAGGGCATGTTTTTGAGGATGGTCCGGCGCCGACCGGCCTGCGGTATTGCATGAATTCGGCGGCGTTGAAGTTGGAAGCGAGCCAGGAAAAAGAAGAGAAGAAATAACGATCGCGTCCTCCGGGGGTGCGGAGTTTGTTAACCACGAAGGACGCGAAAGCAACACGAGGAGAAATTGGATGTCCTATGCGCCGGACTTAGCGGCCAATGCTTTCGGCGGCTCAGAAGCCGACGGCTTCGATGTCTCGGCCGGTTTGATCTGAGAATTTGTTGGGTGTTTCTCCGGCTTCGATTCCGCGCTGCGTACCTGGATACCACCTTTGAGAACGGCGCCGTCTTCCACACTGATGCGTACGGTGGAAACGTCTCCCGTGACTGAGCCTTCGCTGCGGATGTCCAGACGATCACCGCACTCGATGTTGCCGTTGACCTTGCCCATGATGACGATTTCGCGAGCGGTGATATTCGCCTGCACGCTACCATTGCGGCCGATGGTGATGCGATTGTCGGGTAGGCTGATCTTGCCTTCGATGCGGCCATCGATATAGAGCGATTCCGAGCCGCTGATTTCACCCTTGACTACGAGCGAACGCCCGATGGTTGCCTGCTCCACCGGAGAACTAACGGTCTTGACCGGGTTGTAGGAGTTTGGGTTCGAAGCCGGTGAACTCGACTTCAGGCTTAAAGCGTTGTCTGCTGACTGAAGCATCGATGCGACCTTCCTTGGTTTCCCCGCGCCGCCTCTGCGGCGCCGACCCACGCGGTGGGTCTCTAGGATTTGTGGCCCTTCAGGGAGTTGCTGTCCCATCGGACATGCTGACTATCGCACACAGGTAAGCAATCACCGAGATTACGGAAGAACCTGTACGGTTGCGGCGACGCGGGCGCCACTAGTCCACTTGCAGGACGTGAGCGAGATTTTCCCACTCCAGGATGAGAGCTGCGTGCCTGGTTTTGTGCTGGTCGAGTTCCTGACTATGGCGGTGGTTTTCGTCGACGCTGACAAAGTTCTGCAGGACGGTCTCGCAATGCGCGATGGCTGCTTCGACACTGCTGATTTCTTTTTCCAGGTCGCGGACGCGTTGTTCCACCTGCTGGCGCTTGATAGGATTCAGACGTTTGGTCTTGCTGCCCGCGGCGGGCTCTTCCCCTGATTGATTGCGGTCCGGTTTGCCATTTGAGGGGACGTCCGCCACGCTTGTCCTGGCTGCGAGAGCGGAAGCCATGCGCTCCTCTTGCTCGGTGTTCCCACCCTGTTTGCGCCAAAGGTAGTCTTCGTAGTTACCCGGATAAATCTCAACTTTCCCTCCACCGATTTCGAAGACACGCGTGGCCAGCTTGTCGATGAAGTATCGGTCGTGGGAGACGAAGACGACGGTGCCAGCGTAATCGGTAAGCGCGTCGAGTAGCACATCTTTGGCGCGCAAGTCGAGGTGATTCGTGGGTTCGTCGAGCAACAGAAAGTTCGCGGGATGCAACAGCAGGCGCAGCAGGGCATAGCGGCCCCGCTCGCCTCCGGAAAGCACATCGATTTTCTTGAAAACATCGTCTTCGGAAAACAGGAAACATCCGAGAAGACTGCGTAGTTCGGTCTGGGTTGAGCGCGGAGAAGCATCGCCCAGATCCTCTAGAATTCGCGCGACCGGATTGAGTTCTTTGTATTGGTCCTGGGCAAAATAATCAGGCTGAGCGTTGTGGCCCAGCCGGTATTCGCCGCTCGTCAACGGCTCGCTGCCGGCGAGCAGCTTGATCAAGGTCGACTTGCCCGCTCCGTTCCCTCCGACCAGGGCAATACGCTCGGCGCGCTCGATCACGAAGCTGACGTCACGAAACACTTCCTTGGTGCCATAGCTCTTGGCGACATGGTTGAACTCGGCGACGATCCGCCCGCTGGGCTTGGGCTGCGGAAACGAAAAGTGGATGGCTTTTTCTTCCGGCGGAATCTCGATGCGCTCGATCTTTTCCAGTTCCTTGATGCGGCTTTGCACCTGCTTGGCTTTGGTGGCCTGGTAGCGGAAGCGATTGATAAAGACCTCGAGCTGTTCGATTCGGTCGCGCTGATTGCGGTAGGCCGCCTGCAACTGCTCATTGCGCTGCGTCTTCTGCGTCACGTATTTGTCGTAGTTGCCGGTGTAGAACCATAACCGCTTATTCCAGATTTCTACGATCTTGTTCACGGTGACGTCGAGGAAATAGCGGTCATGCGAGATCAGCAACAAAGCGTGGGGATAGTTTCGGAGATAGTCCTCGAGCCAGTTACGGGCTTCCAGATCGAGGTGGTTCGTAGGCTCGTCCAGCAGGAGCAGGTTCGGTTGCTGCAGCAGGAGTTTGGCCAGCGCCAGCCGCATCTGCCATCCGCCGGAAAATTCGTCCGTTTGCCTCTGCCAGTCTTGTTTGCCGAAGCCAAGCCCCATGAGCACGCGGCCCACTTCGGCTTCAATCGAGTATCCATCGCGGGTTTGGAACTCATGCTCCAGCCTATGATACCGGTCGGCCACGTCGGCATATTCCGCGCTGGTGTGGTCGAGTTCTGCGATGCCATGCATCAAGGTTTCGAGTTCCTGCTCCATCGCGCGCAACTCATCGAATACCGACATGCACTCGGCAAAAACCGTGCGCCCGGAAAGCGAAAGGCCATCCTGCGGCAAATATCCTGCAGTGGTGCCTTTGGCGATGGTGAGCGTGCCGTAGTCCAGCGCGTCCAGTCCGGCGAGTACCTTCATCAGTGTCGACTTGCCGGTGCCGTTCGCGCCCACCAGGCCAACGCGGTCGTTGGGCGTGATCAGCCAGTCAGCATTCTCGAAAAGGAGTTTGTGGCCGAAACGTTTTCCGGCGCCAGACAACTGGATCATGGGTCTGGTTTTATCGTCTCATAAAACCCAGCCCTCGAGTACCTTGTGCCCCGTACCGAGACCTTTTCGCGGAAGCACAAAACAGGATATTTCAGGACTGGGCGGCGCCGCGGCTCTGGCTTTTTTCGGGGGATTTGGCCCAGAGGGATTCATGAAGATTGATGCGCTCAAGAGCGCGGTCAATCACCGACTGGAGTTCATGCGCGTACTTCACCTCACGCCCCTTAGTCAGGCGCTGTTGCGCTTCCTCGGCGCTGAACCAGGTGGGATTGCGCAAGGTTTCATCCGGACGGCGCGTTTCATGCACTTCCATCAAAAAGGCTTTGACCACGAACTCCTGAACGCCACTGGCCTGCCAGAACACGCCCTTGGAGTGAATGTAGAGATGAAAGTGGCGAGGCTCGATGGTGCCCATTGCGCCGGCTTCCTCCGCCGCTTCACGTTCCGCAGCCTGGCTATGCGACATGTTGGCACAAGGCGAGCCCTTGGGAAAGGTCCACTTGTTGCCGCCATTGGTGTTGACCAGCAGGAATTCCACAGCCGCGCCGTGTCTGCGATAGCAAATCGCAGCCACCTGCAACGGCAAGGATTTCGCAGCGCGGGGTGAAGCCATCGGGCTAGCTCCTTGGTAAGCCTACTTGCAAGATATTTCAGGAATGTTAAAGTGCAGCGAAAATTGTGCATCTGGTTGGTTACGAAAGAGTTACCTATGGGGAGAAATATTGAAGTCGGCTCACTCCACTCTCCCGAGGAGTTCACGCCAAGTTGCACTGCAAGGTCTTTCGGTCCAATTCATTTTCCCAGCGCGCCACCACCAACGTAGCCACGCCGTTGCCGATCATGTTGACCAATGCGCGAAACATGCTCATGAAGCGGTCGATGCCGAGCACTAAGGCCATTCCGGCCACCGGAATCGTTGGGATCACAGAGAGAGTCACGACTAGCGCGATGAATCCCGCACCCTGCACGCCGCTGGCGCCTTTCGAAGAAAGTACGGCCACGGAGAAAATCATAAGCTGCTGCGTCAAGGTGAGCGGAGTATTCGTCGCCTGTGCGACAAAAAGTGCGGCCAGCGTCATGTAAAGACTGCTGCCATCGGTGTTGAACGTGTAGCCCGTGGGCACGACTAACCCGACCAGGGAGCGCGAGCAGCCAAGAGTCTCGAGCTTCTCCATCAAGGTTGCCAGGGCCGTCTCGGAGGAGCTGGTGGCAAGAACCAGCAGGATCTCTTCCTTGATGTACAGCAAGAACTTTAGGATGTTGAAACCGGCAACCCACGCAATCGCGCCCAGCACGATCAGCACAAACAGAATCGATGTGATGTAAAACGTCCCCACCAGCCTGGCCAGCGGGCCGAGGGAGGCAATTCCGTACTTACCGATGGTGAACGCCATGGCCCCGAAAGCGCCGATGGGCGCAAACCGCATCACGATATTCACAACACCGAAGACCGCCTGGGTCAGGGAGTCCAACAGTTCGAGCAACGGCTTGCAGCGCGGCCCCATCGCGGAGAGCGCAAATCCGAACAGGATGGAGACAAGTACCACTTGCAGGATGTCGCCTTTCGCAAAGGCGTCCACAATTGTCGTGGGAATGATGTGCAGGAAGAAGTCGGTGACGCTCTGTGCCTTCGCCTGGCCGGCGTACTGGGCCACGGCTCGCGGGTCAAGTGTGGCTGGATTCACATTGAAGCCACTTCCCGGATGCACAAGATTTCCAACCACCAGGCCCAGCGCCAAAGCAATCGTCGAAACCATTTCAAAATAAAGGATGGCCTTGCCACCCACGCGTCCGACCTTCTTCATGTCCTGCATGCCGGCAATGCCGGACACCACAGTGCAGAAAATAATCACGGTAATGATCATCGTGATCAGACGTATAAAGGCATCGCCCAGCGGCTTCATCGCGACGGCGGCGTTGGGGCGGAAGTGCCCGAAGATCACTGCCAGCGCGATGGCGAATACGACCTGGACCCACAGCGTGGCGTAGAAAGGCTTTTTGCTTGACCGACCGGACTTGGATATCGGCGGAACCGTGGTGGAAGTAGTTGGCATGAGTGGGTTCTTGGAATCCCTCTTGGCTTGGGCTCGGCGGCCTTATGGTTCGTGATTAGACTAGCGGATTTCCGATCCCGCCGGGGTGCCGAGGGTTTTGACCAGCCAGGGAATAATAACCTGCTGGAAGATAAGCGGATCGGGCCAGACCCCAACTTGCCGTCCCAGATGGCCGCCCTTCGGGTTAATCCAAGCCTCTTTCGGGGTATCACCCTTGCTCAGCAGCAGATAAATGTCGTCGATCGGAACCTGGGTGTCTAGGACCCCAGCCATGACCAACATTGGAGCCATGGGTTTGCCGAGTAGGCCTTGATGCACCAGCGACATCTGGGGCAAGAACTGGCCCATCTCGTCGAGGGTGTGCACGCCTTCCAGAATGTTCATGAGCGCGGGCACCTGATCGAACAGATACTCGCGATTCCCCAGCAGCGAGTTCATCAGAAAACCTTTCTGGAAGAACTTGTCTACCGGCGGAGATTGCGCGCTCGCCCCACGCAGGCGTCCGCGTTGGACAATAGCCATCTTTGTCGCCCAGTATGCGCCCCAGCTCACGCCGTGCATGGCGATGCGGTTCTTATCGACCTCCGGCCGCGACTGAGCGTAATCAATCACCCGCGAGAGCATACGGTCCGCCGTCTCGCTAACCTTGATCGGATTCTGCCCCGTGCCCGGACCGTCGACCGCGAGGAACCCGACGCCGAAAGGCAGAATCGCTCCAAAGCTCTCGGTGAGATCCTCTTTGCGGCTGTCCAACCCATTCACCGCAATCACCAGCGGCACCGGACCCTTGGCGTTTTTGGGCAGTCGCATGTACCCGATGATTTCTTTACCTTCGAAGGGAATGCGAACCACTTCAAGCGGAGGATCGAAAAATCGTGCATGAGCAAGAAATGCCTGAATCGCTTTTTCGTAAGAGCGCTGTTTGCCCGGAGAAGCTGGGATCGGCCAGCGTCCAAACGAATAAAGCCGCCAGGCGCGGATGTATTCGGCATTCGCCTTCGTCGGATCGGAATTCTCCAGCAACTTGGCTTCGTCGAAATAGCGATCCGAAACTTTCATGAAACCAGCGGCCCATTCATCCTTGTCGCCGGTCTTGATGGAAGCGAATGCTTCTTTCACGTCGCCGGGATCAAGGCCGATCAGCGGATATTGACCAATTTCAGCACGATGAACGGCCTCGACTTTGATCTCCTCAATCGTGCGCTCGCGCCGCTCTTCGGCGAAAAGGCTTTCCGAAGCGAGCGCCATAATCACCAGAAGCGAAGCTAAGAAGGCGAACTGAATTTTGCTCTTCATGATTTCTGACCCACTCTTTCCCTCTTGTCTTGCCACATCTCGATCCGCCTCCGCGAAAAAGGCCGAACGGAATGTCCGTCCGGCCCATGGACTCCCTCGATTTCTCCCTGCACGGACTTAGAACGTAAACTTCAGGCCTAACTGCACCGCCCGGCTGCCGCCCGATCCAATCACCGGGTTGGCCGCGGCTACATCCGGCGTCGCGCAAGCACAACCGAAAGCGCCGAAAGCCGAAGGATCGTTTTGTCCGTAACCGTTTTGTCCGCCGTAGGGATTGGCAAAGTTAGGGTGGTTAAAAATGTTGAAGAACTCCGCGCGGAACTGAGCGTGAACCCGATCTCCGAAGTGCCAGTTCTTGGCAATCGAGAAATCGAAGTTCTTGAATCCGGAGTCGGGGAACAGATTGCGAGGCATGTTGCCCAACTGCCCCAACGGCGGCGGCAGCATGATGGAAGCGCCCTTGGCGTAGCAGCCATACAAGTTCAGCGCAGCGGTCGCCGGCCCGGCTGTCCCTCCGTCCACGGCTAACGCTTGTGTCGTACAGGCCGACGGCGTATTGGGATTGCCAGGACCGAAGTACGGAATTGGAGTTGGGCCCGACTTGAAGTCAGACGGCCTGCCGTAAAAGCTCCAGCGGATGGGGGCGGTAGCTGGCGGACTCACCGGAAGCGAACCCGTACCGCTGGCGTCGGTTCCCAGATCAATCGGTCCCCAGAATTGCGAGCTTTCCAATGTCACGATGGAATTGAGTTCCCAACCTTCCATCATCTGCGCAAATCCTTTGCGTCCGGGGATGGCATAGGTGAGCGAGAGCGTGAGACGGTGTCGAATATCAAAGTCACTGTTCGCGTATTCCCGTCCTACATTGGCCGAGTCCACGGGCAGGCCCGCGCCATAACCAAAGTCCCAGTTTGCGCCCACGTCGTCTAGCGCGTGGGCGTAGGTGTAACCGGCCACCATGCTCAGGCCGTGGTAGTTTCGAGAGTTCAACGTGACCTGCAGGCCGTTGTAATTTGATTTGTAAATGTTCCCCATCTGGAAGATGTTGCTAAGGTAGGGGAACTTCGCAGCGAAAGGTCGGTTCGCTTCTTCCCCTCCGGTGCTGTCTGGCGCACAGAAAGTGGGGTCGGTGTAGCCTGAAGCGATGCAAGCGGTGATACTTGCCGCGGGCCAGCCCGATCCTACTGGCGGTTGATTGATGTCCCGAATGCCAGTCAAGTTCGAACCGTGATTGCCCACATAGGCAATTTCGAGAGAAAGGTTCGGCGTAAAGGAGTGTTGCAGGTTCAGCGTCCAGTTCCATACGTACGGAGTAGTGAGGTTGCGGACCACACTCATGATTGGGCATGGGCTCGCGCTGCAATCGATGTTGCTGCTGCTGATGTTGCCGTAGATCGGCCCGTTGTCCCAAGGATAGGGCAAAGGAATAATCGTCTGGTTGCCGGCGGTGATTGTGCCTCCAGCGGTGTTGCCAGCGGCATCGATAATGGCTCCCGTTGGAACGTTGGAGAGGCCGAAGGCATTGTTGAAAGCGAGAAACGATTCCCAGTTCACCGTTTCATACATCAGGCTGGCACCGCCTCTCAGCACGGTTTTTCCTTTGCCCATTACATCCCAGGCAAAGCCAAAACGCGGGGCAAAGTTCTTGCCATCGGGATTGTAGGGACCGCTGACGCCGTTTAATCCCGCCTGAATCAAGCCGGTGGGCGAATTCCGATCAAAATTGCCCAGGAGATTGTGAGCCTCTTTGATGTCCGAGCGGTACTCGTAGCGCAGGCCGACATTGATCGTGAGATTCTTGGTCGCGCGCCAGTCGTCCTGCAAAAAGGCCGAATATTCCCAGTCGTGGATCTGGCGGCGGGGATCGCCAGTTTGTACTGATGCTTTGAAAGGCGCACCAGAGAAAAAGTCTTCCAACTGGGAGGTGTTGAGGGTAGTGGCCGGGTTCGCGGGATCCGGGGTGTTGCCACCAAGAAATGTGATACTACCCCGGGCGTTGCCAAATGCGCCGCCGCTGAAGCCCTCGCGGTGGAGCTCCCCGCCGAGTTTTATGGCGTGTTTGCCCTTGATGTAGGAGACGTGATCGATAAACTGGGTGATCGTGTCTGGTCCCTGGAACTTCGGCCACTTGAATGCGCCCAGACCGGGGAAGAAATATCCAGCGAAACCAATGCGGGGTAAGCCTCCGGTCAGGGGACCGCTCACGCCCGTGTTGAGACCATAACTTGATGCCGGTGCATTCAAGTCGCCCGGCAGTGTCGGCTGGTAGAGACGGTTGTAGCCGACCCTGGCTTCATTTACCCAGCGCTCATTGGGGGTCCAAATCCAGTTTCCTCCAACCACTTGCGCGCGGGTGTGGATCTTGGATCGCCAGAAGGACTGCAGCTCCGGAAAATCTTCGACCGTTCCTGAGTTATTGCCGAAGAAGTAAAAGCCGCTCACGCTGTGGTGCCGGTTGAAGTTGTAGTCTACTTTGCCCAGCGCATTGTCGACGCCCACTTGATTGGGAAATCCGTTTACGATGTTGATGCTTGGATTGTTGTTGGTGGGAAATCCTTTGCCGTTGCAGGTAACGGTTCCTGCCGAGATCGCACAGCCCGCGACCTGGAGACTGGCCGGGCTGACGGTGATCCCTCCGGCTTCGAGATCGGCTATTACGTCGGGAATGCTATTGGCACAATCGCCAGTGGCGAGGAAGATGCAGTTTCCCGCAGCGGGCATCGTTACCATCGATGGGCTGGTCACGCCGCCGAACGAGTTTCCGACGTCGTAGCGCTGTCCCTCATAGGCGCCGAAGAAAAACACCTTGTCCTTGATGATGGCGCCGCCCAGACTGCCGCCAAACTGTTCCAGAGTTCGGGGGTTTTTCGGGGCCGGAGATTGTCCGAACGCGCAGGGATTCTTAGAGCAGTTAAAGTAATTGCGTGCGTCCATGGCTCCATCGCGGCCGAAAGCGAACGCACTGCCGTGAAGCATGTTGGTGCCGGATTTCAATCCAACATTGACGACCGCGCCCGGCTTCCAGCCATATTCTGCCGAGGGATTCTCCTGAACATTGAACTCCTGAATCGTATCGATCGGCAGGATAGTCGCGGAATCTCCCGCGATGCCCGCTCCGTTAATGATGCCCTGGCCGGAAAACGGCTCGCTGTTGAACAATCCTTCGACGAAATAGGCGTTGTCTTCGGCGCGTAAACCGTTGGTGCTGGTGGTCGAAAATCCGCCCCCTGGATAGCGCATCACGCCCGGCCGTAGCTGCAACAGGTTTTCGTAATTGCGCCCGTTCAGCGGAAGATCATTAATCTCTTGGTTGCTGAGAGTGCCTCCCAAAGTGGCAGACGTTGTGTTCACCAGCGGGACATTTTCGTCGACGACGATGGTCTCGGAAACTTGTCCGGGCGGGAGGGCGAAATCAATACGCACGTCGGTAGCTACTTCCACTCCGACGCTCGGACGTTGTACAGTCTTGAATCCTCTTGCCTCCACCTGGATCCTGTAGTTTCCCGGAGTTAAGTCCGCCGCCACGTAAGCTCCCGCCTCGTCCGTGGTCAAAGTCCTCGATGTTCCGCGTTCCAAATCCGTGATCGCTACCTTGGCGGAAACGACTGCGGCACCGCTCTGGTCGGTGACCGTGCCCAAAATGCGTCCAGCTGTCGATTGCGCTGCGACGGGATGCACCACAGTTGGCAAAAAAACTACCAACACGAATCCGACTATCGCGCTTCGAACGGCCGCAGGCACAGTTGTCCTCAGCAATCGGGAACACATAGATATCCCTCCGGTTCTTCTGGTCCGACAGCCATACCACCACTAGAGAACGGGTGTCAAGAAGATTTGCGAGAGACCCGACGTTGACATGGGAAAACTGCCTTCATCATACCACTATACCAATATACCATAACAGCTTCCTCTATAAACCACCTGCCAGATGTCCCATATTCGCGGTATAGTAGCCAGACCACGTCCAGTTGCGACGCCCCGAGTGCGCTGGGCAGGTGGGGGGCGAGTTTGTGTACAAAGTAGTGCGGACATCCCGGCTGTACGAGCAAATCGTTCAGCAGATTGAAGAATCCATCCTAAAGGGGACCCTGAAAACTGGGGACCAGCTGCCCGCTGAACGCGACCTGGCGCAACGTTTTGGCGTCAGCCGCACCGCAGTTCGCGAAGCAGTGAAAGCATTGCGCGAAAAAGGCCTGGTTGAGGCATACTCCGGCCGCGGTACCTTCATCACGGATGGTACCTCGCAGGCTGTTCGACAATCACTGGACCTCATGGTGAAGATCGGCCAGCCGGAAGGCTCGCAGTATCTCGCCGAACTGCGTGCCATCCTCGAACCGGAAATCGCAGCGTTGGCAGCGGCCCGCGCACAAGAATCCGACATGGCCACGATGCGCGAAGCGGTTGCGGTCATGGACCGAGCCGGTCGCGATCCCGATCCTTATATAGAAGCCGATCTCGATTTCCATCTCGCGCTGGCAGAAGCGGCGGCTAATCCCCTGATTCTCTCGCTGATTGATTCCATCGTTGGCCTGCTTCGCGAGCAACGGATGAGGATATTCAAAGTTGAAGGCGGTCCCGAGCGCGGGCAGTTTCATCACAAGCGCATCTTGGAAGCCATGGAACAACGCGATCCGGAGAAGGCCCGCGACGCCATGCGGGCGCATCTCGACCAGGTGCGCGAGGACTCCCAGGTTTCTTCAAGCAAACTTTCAGCGGGCAAAGTTTCTTCGGCCAAAATTGGGCCGGTATCTTCCAGGCAGACTTCATAATTTCGGAGGCCAGCGTCGCATGTCGAAAGTCGGATTTATCGGTCTCGGCGTCATGGGTGGCCAGATGGTGAGCCGGTTGCTCAGCAAGGGTCACACCGTGACTGGATACAATCGCACGCGATCGAAGGCGCAACGGCTGATTGACAAGGGTATGAAATGGGAAGACTCTCCCCGTGCGGTGGCCGCCGCGTCCGATTTTACTTTTGCCATGGTAACGAATGCTGCGGCGATCTCGGCGATCACGGAGGGTTCCGACGGAATGCTGGCGGGACTCGGGCCGGGCAAGATTTTCCTCGACATGAGCACGGTGAGTCCCAGCGTCAGCCGCGCCCTGGCGGCGAAAGTCCGCGAGCGGGGCGCCGACATGGTGGACTCGCCGGTGTCTGGGAGCGTCATCACTCTACAAGAAGGAAAATTGTCAGTCATGGTGGGAGGCCGCCGCGAGACTTTTGAAAAAGTGAAGCCGCTGCTGCACGATATTGGGCCCAAGGTCACATACGTTGGTGACAACGGCGTCGCTTTGTCGATGAAGATTGCCACCAATTTGAGTCTGGCGGTGCAGATGCTCGCCTTCTCCGAAGGCGTGCTGCTCGCGGAAAAGAGTGGAATCGCGCGCGAGGTCGCAGTCGATGTGCTCACGCACAGCGCCGTGGCCTCGCCCATGATCCAGTATCGCGGACCATTCGTACTCAAGCAGCCTGAAGAAGCCTGGTTCGATGTGAACATGATGCAAAAAGACATGGTTCTGGCAATGGAGTTGGGACGACAGCTGGATGTGCCCCTGCCGACCACGGCGATAGGCAATGAGTTCCTCACCGCCGCGCGCGGCATGGGTATGGAGAAGTTGGATTTCGCCTGCATGTTCGATGTGCTGGCGCGTATGTCGGGGATCTCGAAATGACCATGGCGGCACCCCAGTTCGAGGCGGGCGCGGATACCGCGGTTCAGAGGGACAAATGGATCCACATGTACCGGCAGATGGTGAGCATCCGCCTGTTTGAAGAGCAGGTAAACGAACTTTACACACGCGCACTCATGCCAGGCCTCGCCCATCTTTACAGCGGAGAGGAAGCGGTCGCTGTCGGAATCTGCGAAGCGCTGCGGATCGATGATTACATCACCAGCACGCACCGCGGTCACGGCCATTGTCTGGCCAAGGGAGCTTCGCCCGACCGGATGTTCGCCGAATTGCTGGGCAAAGAGGCAGGCTACTGCCGCGGCAAAGGTGGCTCCATGCACATCGCCGATCCTGCGACCGGCAACCTCGGTGCCAATGCAATCGTCGGCGGCAGCGTGGGAATTGCCACCGGCGCAGCATTTGCGGCAAAGAAATTAGCAACGGACCGCGTTGCAGTCTGCTTCTTCGGCGAAGGAGCGCTCGGACAAGGATCGCTCTATGAAGTAATGAACTTGGCGCAACTTTGGAAGTTGCCCGTAATCTACGTCTGCGAAAACAATCTCTACAACGAGTACACCCATTACACCGAGACCACCGCCGGCGACGTGCTCAGCCGCGCCACAGCGTTCGGGATCGAGGCAGCGAGCGTCGACGGTCAGGACGTGCGCGCCGTGTACGGGATTGCGAGCCGATTCGTCGAGCGCGCGCGCCGCGGCGAAGGACCGGGCTTTTTGCAGTGCAATACATATCGCTACACCGGCCACCATGTCGGTGACATCAATCGCGAATACTACCGTTCGAAGACAGAAGAACAGCTCTGGAAAACGGAGCGCGACCCCCTTAAGGTTCTGTCGGAATGGCTGCTGGCGCAGGGCCTTGCGGGGGCCCCGGCGCTGAAGGAAATTCAAGACCAGATCCGTGCGCGGATGGAAGCGGCGGTGAAGTTTGCCATCGAGTCCCCTTATCCAAGCGTCGACGAAGTGGAGAAGCACGTCTATGCCTGAGTCCGCCACCCGCGAGTTGACCTTCGCTCAAGCCGTGCGTGAGGCACTGGCAGAAGAGATGCGCCGCGACTCGCGTGTCTGCATCATCGGCGAAGATGTGGCGGAGGCGGGCACGCCTTTCAAAGTTCTCTCCGGTCTGGTGGAGGAATTTGGCTCCGAGCGGGTAGTGGATGCTCCAATTTCCGAAGCTGGCTTTACTGGCGTTGGAGTCGGGGCAGCCATGACCGGGCTTCGACCCGTCGTCGACATCATGTTCGGCGATTTCATCACGCTGACCATGGACCAGATGGTTAATCAGGCCGCCAAAATTCATTACATGTCAGGGGGACACTGGAAGGTTCCCATGGTAATGCGCACCACGCTGGGAGCAACCAGGCGCTCGGCGGCGCAACATTCGCAGTCGCTGCATGCCTGGTTCAGTCATGTGCCAGGACTGAAAGTGGTCTTGCCCTCGACCCCGTACGATGCGAAGGGCCTGTTGAAGACCGCGATTCGCGACGAGAATCCGGTCGTGTTCTTCGAAGATAAGATGATGTACAAGCTGAAGGGGCCGGTGCCCGAAGACGACTATACGATACCCCTGGGTGTGGCCGACGTGAAGCGCGCAGGGGACGATATCACTCTGGTCGCCACCAGCAGCATGGTGCAAATTGCGCTGCGCGCCGCCGACCTGCTCGAAAAAGAGAGCATTAGCGCCGAGGTGGTTGATCCACGCACCACCTGGCCACTTGACGAAAAAACTCTGATTGAATCGGCAAAGAAAACTTCGCGCGTGATCGTGCTCGACGAAGGCTACGGGCGCTACGGTGTGACGGCGGAGCTCGCCGCGCTGATCGCCGAAGGTGCATTCTACGATCTGGACGCGCCGGTGAAACGCATGGCTGCAATGCACGTGCCGATTCCGTTTTCTCCGCCGCTTGAAGACGTGACGATACCGACGGAACAGACCGTATTCCATGCGGCGAGATCGATGTGTAAACCGTCTTGACGGCGTCGGGCCTTTGAGGATTCAAGCTACAGGCCAGGAGCTAGACCCCTGACCTGAGAGCTAAAAGCTGGAGGCTGTTATGGCACTAAAAACTCACGGAACGATGGCAGTGGATTGGGAAAATCGCATCGACTTCGACCGCCTGCGTCGCGAGCGTCTGGCGCGCGCGAAGGACTTGCTGGCGAAGTCGGAGATGGGCGCCTTGCTGTGCTTCGACATGAACAACGTCCGCTATCTGACTTCCACACACATCGGCACCTGGGCCCAGGACAAGGCCAACCGCTTCACCCTTCTGCCGCAGAACGACGAGCCCATCCTGTGGGACTTCGGCTCTGCCGCCAAACACCACCAGCTCAACTGCCCGTGGCTGGGCGACCGTTCGCGCCCGGGAATTTCAATGTTGCGCGGTGCCATGACTCCCGAGATGGGGCGCGCAGAAGATGTCGCCAAGAAAATTCGCGTTGAACTTGAGATGCGTGGTCTACACAAAGAGCCGCTTGGCATCGACCTCATCGAATTACCCGTTCTGTTTGCACTCGAACGCGAGGGCATCAAAGTTGTCGACGGACAACAACTCATGTCCGACGCACGCGTTATTAAGACGCAGGATGAGATTTCACTGCTCAACACTTCGGCCATGATGGTCGACGCTGCCTACGATGAGCTGTACCGCACCATGAAACCGGGGATGCGCGAGAACGAAGCCGTGGGACTGGTCAGCAAAGTTCTCTACGATCTGGGTTCGGAATATGTTGAAGCCGTGAATGCCATTTCCGGCGAACGCTGCAATCCGCATCCCCATGTGTTTTCCGATCGCGTGCTGCGCCCGGGCGATCCCGTCTACTACGACATTCTCCATTCGTACATGGGATATCGCACCTGTTATTACCGCTGCTTCACAATTGGGTATGGTTCGCACGCCATGGTCGATGCCTACAAGCGCTGCCGTGATTACCTCGATGCCGCGATCGAACTGGTTCGCCCTGGCCGCACCACCGCCGAGATTGCCTCGGTGTGGCCGAAAGCAGAAGAGTTTGGATTCCCCAACGAAGAAGCTTGCTTTGCGCTGCAATACGGACACGGTATCGGCCTCGCGATCTGGGAAAAACCAGTGATCAGTCGCCTGGTTTCGTTCGACCATCCGGTCGAGATCAAGCCGGGCATGGTATTCGCGCTGGAAACTTTCTGGCCTTCGACCGATGGCTGGAGTGCGGCGCGCATTGAAGAAGAAATCGTGGTCACTCCGACCGGCCACGAAGTCATCACGCGCTTTCCGGCGGAAGAACTTCTCGTCGCCGGAGCGCACTATTTCACTGTAAACGGCCCGCTGCCCACTACACGAGAAACCGAGGCTGAACCCAGCCGCCGCGTGCTGGAAATGATCGAGACGAGCGCTAAAACAGAGCGCGTAGGAGTCTCGGGCTGAAGGCCATCGGCCCTCCCCCCAGAAGAACACAACGATGGCCTTCAGCGTTGTAATGCCCGCCCTCGAGATGGCGCAGGAAACCGGCAAGCTTATATCCTGGCGCAAAAAGGAGGGCGACCGCGTCGCCAAAGGCGAGCCTCTTCTCGAAATCGAAACCGATAAAGCTGTCATGGAAGTGGAAGCTCCTGCCGACGGCATTCTCGTCGGCGTCAAGGCTGCAGAAGGTGCAGTGATTCCCGTGGGTCAGACCATCGCCTGGATCGTCAGCCCAGGCGAGACTCCTCCTGCAGATAACAAACTGTTGAGTTCAGCTCCGGTAACCCGAGCCAAGAGTGAAGGCGGCTCCGCGACGGCATCCGCCGCGAAGGCTCCGGGTCAGATTACTGCAACGGGTGCGAAGATTTCGCCGAAAGCTCGCCGCCTTGCCAAAGAATTGGGAGTAGACATCACGACCCTGCATGGCTCCGGGCCGGATGGAGAAATTCTTGCCTCCGACGTTCATGCTAGGAGTGCGCAAGGCGCTTCAACCTCTGCCGTCTCTCCCACATCATCGGCCCACACAGCAGCGCAAATCGAAGTTCCAGGCTCGATCGGTCGTCTCATGGCTGAACGCACAGCCCAGAGCTGGACGTCGGTTCCACACTTCTTTGTCACACGCGAAGTTGAAGCTGGCGCGCTCATTGCCGCACGCGAAGCGGTGGCCATGGCCCAAAAGCAGACCCCGGGCCTGCGTCTCACCCACACCGATTTACTCGTGGCGCTAGTGGCCAGGGTTCTGCTCAAACACCCCCGTGTGAACGCCAGTTGGAGCGCCGAGGGCATTCGTCTTCATGACAAAGTGAACATCGGCGTGGCCATAGCCGTGAATGACGGTGTAGCCATGGCGGTGCTTCACGACGCCCATACCGCCAGCCTCGCTGAAATCTCTTCGCAAAGACGGGCCGTCGCCGAGCGGGCGCGTTCAGGAAAACTGCGCCCTTCCGATATTGCGGGTGCGACTTTCACTATCAGCAATCTGGGCATGTATCACGTGGATTCTTTTTCTGCCATTATCACGCCACCGCAGGCGGCCATTCTGGCGGTTGGCGCCATCTCCGATCGAGTTGTGGCTATCGACGGCAAACCCGCCATCCGTTCCATGATGACGTTAACTCTGTCCTGCGACCACCGCGTTGCCGACGGTGCCCGCGCGGCGGCCTTCATGAACGACCTAGCGGAAGCCCTTCGCGAGCCACAGAGAGTGCTGGGCGACGAACTCAATTCACCCTCATAATCACTACTTTTGATCGGGCGCTTGCTGCAGAACTCTTCGACGGGTCTTTGGAGTTGTCCGGGTCGGACCCGGATTCCTTGCTGCGCGATTCCAGTGCTTTGCTGAGTTGTTCTACAAGCGCGCGCAGCCTTTGCGGGTCGGTCTCATTCGCCGCCAGTTCGCATAATTTGCGCCAATCCGGTTCATCGATATGTGTCATGGCATCTAGATAAGGCAAGTCCATTGCCACGATGAGGTCACACAATTGTGGATAGGGCGGCTGGGACACCTTGAATGTGCACGACTTACGACTGGACTTTAGAGTTCCGGCGAGAATCACCTAGGAAAAATTTGCTTGGAACGCATCAATGTCGTGCCCACGGCATACATACAGTATTTCCCGTATCGGTCAATCCGCGACCATTCGCCCGCTGAGTACTGTTACTTTGAAGCCAGGCGGCAAGCCTTACGAATGCGGTGACGTGGTTTTTTCGAGGGAAGGATGGCGCGCAGAGGAAACTGCACGAACAAGTTCGCGAGCCGCCTGCGTAATCTTCGCGAGGTTCCCGTCACGCAGAGCGTCTGCGTTCACCAGGTCCGCACCCACTCCCAAAGCGAACGCTCCGGCGGCGATGAACTCGGCCGCGTTGGAGGCATTCACCCCGCCGGTTGGAATCAGGGCAGCGTTCGGGAAGGGAGCTCTCAGGGAACGCAAATATTTCGGACCGCCAACATTGCCGCAGGGGAAAATCTTGATTAGCTTTGCGCCGTTTTCCTGAGCATGCATAAGTTCGGTTGGTGTCAGCGCTCCGGGAATGGCGAGCTTCGCACGTGCCTGCGCGACTCCGAGCACCGGCAGAGACAGGCCCGGACTGACAATAAACTCGGCGCCCGCACCAATACATTGCTCAGCCTGCTCCGCGGTCGTAACCGTGCCCGCCCCGATAAGCACGGTGGTGCCATATTCTTGCGCCAGGTGACGGATGACCGACGCCGCGTTGGGAACCGTCATGGTTATTTCGAGAATCGGAATGCCGCCCGCACAGATGGCCTGCACGGCGGAGGTTGCGTCTTCGACGGTCGCGGCTCGCACCACGGGAACGATCCCAATTTCTCCGATCCTGTGGATCACGTCCTCGATGGTCATACGCATCTTGTGCCTTGCCCTGTTCCAACATCTGACTGTTTTTTCAGCGTACAATGCGGGCGGTTTGGGCCTTCATCGCCTGCAAGACTTCATCCCTCGTTGCCATTGTGGTGTCGCCGGGCGTGGTCATGGCCAGTGCGCCATGAGCGGCTCCGCACTCGACGGCCCACTGTGGTTCTTTCCCCGACAGAAATCCATAGATCAATCCCGAAGCAAAAGAGTCACCCCCGCCTATCCGGTCGAAGATTTCCAGATTTTCGCGAACCGGCGCTTGGTAGAAGCCGCCGTCGTAGTAGCCCACCGCTCCCCAATCGTTCACCGTTGCCGATCTGGCGTTGCGCAGCGTGGCGGCGATTACTTTGACCGCTGGAAATTCCTGGATCACCTTTTTCATCATTTGCTTGAAGTGTGCTGGATCCAGCTTGGAGTGGTGCTCGTCCAATCCAGAAACTTCGAATCCTAGTGCGGCGGTGAAGTCCTCCTCATTACCGAGCATCACGTCCACGAGTGGCGCGAGACGCCGGTTAACTTCCTGCGCTTTGGACTTTCCGCCGATCGACTTCCAAAGTGACGGACGATAGTTCAGATCGTACGAAGCGATCGTGCCCGCACGCTTGGCTGCCTCCATAGCCTCCTGAGCAACCAGGGGGGCGGATTCCGAGAGCGCGCAAAAGATTCCGCCGGTGTGAAACCAGCGTGCTCCATCCTTCAAGAAAATCTGTTCCCAATCGATTGCGCCCGGTTTCAGCTGTGAGATTGCGGTATGTCCACGATCGGAACAGCCGAGGGGAGCGCGTACGCCAAAGCCTCTCTCGGTGAAATTCAACCCGTTGCGGACACTTCGTCCGACTCCGTCGAAAGGCACCCAGCGGACATATTTCTGACTCACGCCTCCCTGGAGCATGAGATCTTCGACGAGACGTCCGACAGCGTTTTCAGCCAGCGCGGTAACGATAGCCGTGTCCATGCCAAAGCACCGCCTGAGACCACGCGCCACGTTGTATTCGCCTCCGCCCTCCCATACGCGAAACTGACGCGTTGTGGAGATGCGCTCATCGCCCGGATCGAGTCGCAGCATGACTTCTCCCAGACTGACCAAGTCCCAGAGGCATCCGGTCTTTGCTTTGATCTTGAGTTTCGCCATGAGTTTCGACAAACCCATTCGCGTAAGCCTGGCTACCCTGCGCGCTCCCGCAGAATGCGCGATAGTCGCTCGGCAACAATTTTGTCTTCGCCAGGCTGCAGCATAAACGAGTTCATTCCCAAACCCGGCCGCTGTTCCCCTCCCCCCATTGCGATAGACGGCTTCGAACTGCGCAGAAGCTTAGAAGCCTCCTTCGGCGTCAGTGAAATTCGGGCGGCGTCCCATGTGATCTGCATATGCGGAACGTGGTTAGCGATGTCGGGAGTAAAGAAAGACGTGCTCACGCCGGGAACCTTCGTGATCTCGCTCGAGATCCGTTCCAGCCGTGACTGCCATTCTTTTGCCAGCGCGTCATGGTCTTCATTGAGGAAGAGCTCGAGCGCCTTAACCATTCCTACGATTTCTTCCTTGCCCACTTTCTGACTGCGGCCCAGAGTGTCCTCGTGTGGACTGTTGTTGAGCAGCGCATTGGCCACCAGTTCTTTACGTCCAATCAACATGCCGGCGCATTGCGGTCCGCGGATCGCCTTCCCGCCGCTGAACGTAATCAGGTCATAGCCCATATTGGCGTAGTCCCACAGATGAGAAACCGGCGGCGTGTCGGCTGCGGCATCATTCATGCAAGGGATGTTGTATTGCTTCGCCAGCTTTACCCACTCGTCCACTTTGATCTGGCCCGCGGCATTGGCGAAATTCGAAAAGTGCATCATCGCCGTGCGCTCGTTTACTGCGGCGCGCAATTGATCTTGTGTTTCGATCTCCACCAGCTTGACTCCCGTGGCACGCAACTGGTGATCAAACGGATTGCGGTGCGACTTCTGAATGATGACTTCAGACTTCATCCCTGTCAGATCAGGCAGTTGCCGGATTAAGGCCTCGTTGTCGCCGGTGAGAATGCCAGCCAGTCCCGATTGAATGGCAGCAGCCGCACCGGATGTCACGATCGCGCTGTATCCGTCGGGAAGTTTCAGCATCTGAGCGATGCGGTTCCCCGCCGCAACTTCCAACTCCGCGATGGGCACAAAATGACGACCCGCCATGGTCATCACGGCTTCCAGTTCAGGATGAGGCAGGGAACCGCCCAGCACGGTCATGGTTCCCTCGCAATTGATCACCGTTGTGACCCCAAGTTCCTCGTACGGGTTTCCGCTCTGTCCAAACCCGGTTACCGTCGCGGTCTTGTTTTTTGGGCTCGCACCCGTAGCGCCGCGATTCAACGAAAACACCTTACGCGGCGCGAGGACCGACCCTGCAAATACTCCCACGCTGCCCAGAAAGTTCCGGCGGTTCCACTTCGAGCTCAGTCGCATGAACCAGCTCCTTTTTCGTTTTACTTACGGGCGACAGCGGCGGTGCAATTGATTTCTACCAGCGAGTCTCCCGGCAGAGCGGCGACTGCGACGGTTGTCCGCGCTGGGCCACCATGAGGAAAATATGTCGAGAACACTTTGTGCATTCCGTCCCAGTGCTCAATTTTTGTCAGGTAGACGTTCAATTGAAGAATGGTGTCCGTGGTTCCTCCGCCAATCTCCACCATTTTTTTGACCTTATCCATGACCATGGCGGCGTGAGATTCAATCGTCCATTGCTTGGCGTCTCGTGTATCGTGGGCGCCCTGCCCCGAGACATATATCAAGCCGTTGTGAACAATCACCGGCATGATGACGTCTTTTTCGCCACCGGGTTTTCCTTCGGCGTTCATCTTACGGATTCCGCTCGCGTCCGGCGCCATAGAGTTCTGGTCGGCCGAATTATGGCCGCTGGAAGTCTGGGCGGAGACGCGCTTCATCAAGACGCTGCTCGCGATGCCCAAAGTCGACAGCACAGCTCCGACGCCAGTGGCAAACGTCCTGCGAGTGACACTTGAATTCATAAAATCCTCCTGCATCGATCTGCTCCCAGAATTTACTGTGATCCGCTGTGCCCCTGACGTTAAAAAATGTCCGCACGTAACAGCGGCAGCGACGCGCGCTTAGGGCAACGCGAAAGCAAAAATGTCACTGCCTGCGGCAATTGCCACATACTGTTTGCCAGCGACTGCGTAGCTCATCGGAGACGCGCTCATCTCCTGCCCGGTATTGAAGTGCCACAGCGGCTTGCCACTCTGTGCGTCAACGGCTTCGAACGAGCCGGCGTCGTCCCCAAAAAACACCAAGTCGCCGGCTGTTGCCATGGTCCCTGCCGAAGAGCGTCCGCCACCGATTTGCGGATATTTCCACGCCATCGAACCACTATCGAGATTAAACGCGACCAGAAGTTTCTGAGAATTTTCGCCAGGGATGCGTTTCACTCCGGTTGAGTAATACCCCTGACCCTCCTGGAACGGCTGTGGCTTAAAAAAGTAGGTCTCGCATTGTTCCAGCGCCATAAAATAAACCGCATGAGTGGACTCGTTATACGAGGGCGCGAACCAGTTCGTTGCTCCCGCATAGCCCGGGCAAACCCGCGTTCCTTCGGTCGTCGGCTTGAGCTCGGTAAGTACAGGTCTGCCTGCTGCGTCGATACCTTTCGCCCAGTTCAGCTTTTCCACGAACGGCGTCGCCGAGAGAAATTTTCCATTGGTGCGATCGAGCACGTAAATATAACCATTCCGGTTTGCCTGCACCAGCAATTTCCGAGCTGTACCTTGATAGACGGCGTCAATCAGGATTGGCGTTTCCACCGCATCAAAGTCGAAAAGGTCATGCGGAGTGAACTGGAAATACCACTTCAGTTTCCCGGTATCCGGATCGAGAGCCAGCATGCAATCGGTGTAAAGGTCGTCTCCGGGACGCACCCCACCCTCAAAGTCCGGCGCAGGATTACTGGTGCCCCAATAAATCGTATCCAACTTCGGATCATAGGTTCCGGGCATCCATGTAGTCCCTCCGCCGTGGAGATACAATTTGCCCGGCCAGCTTCCGGAACCGAACTCGCCCGGGGCCGGTATCGTCCAGAATCGCCACACCAGCTGGCCACTCAATGCGTCGTAGGCGGCGAGGAATCCGCGCACGCCGTCATCGCCGCCCGAGGTCCCCACCAGAACTTTGTCTTTAACGACCAACGGAGCGCTGGTTGCGCCGTAATTTTTGTTCCAATCCGCGTAGGCCACATCCCAGATAAGATTGCCAGAGCGCGCATCCAGGCACAGGAGATGCGCATCGTCCGTTTCCATGTAGAGACGGTTGCGCCACAATCCGACCCCACGTGTGATATGCCGCGAGGCATCATCGATCAATCCCTCCGCATTCGGCCGCGAGTGATGCCACACCACTCGACCACTGCGTGCGTCCAGAGCGAAAGCATCATTTGACGCAGTCACGAACATCATTCCATTGGCGACGACTGGAGTGACCTCGAGCCGACTCGAGTTGTGCACATGAAAGACCCATGCCGCACGGAGTTGCGCGAGGTTATTCTTGTTGATCTCAGAAAGACTACTGTATCTGCGGCCGGAGTAGTCGCCGTTGTACGAGAGCCAGTTTCCCGCGAGCGGCTGAGCCAGCAGGTCGTCTGAATGTATATCGATAGCGGTGGATATGGTCGCAGGCGGATCATCACCCCAGGCCAGCAGACAGCTGAAGATGACCGTGATATGGATCGCACTCCGCATGCCTACGAGTCCTTCTCCGGTTTTGCAATTCTAGCCTCACCCAAACTGCCGAGGTCAGCGCCTCGTTGGTCATGCAAGTGAATGACTATGCGCGTTGCTTCAGAGGATACCTTGATCGTTCGATTCAGCTCTACTGTCTTGAGCGGATCGACGGATTCCAATTCAACAACGCTACGCTCCACTCCATGCTGGTCAAACACGTGCGCATGGAGGTTGCCGGGGAAAAACACTCCCCACGAGCCGGAGATGTGAATGCCGTCCGGCCTCAAAGACG
Organism: Acidobacteriota bacterium; assembly: GCA_003225005.1. GTDB lineage: Bacteria > Acidobacteriota > Terriglobia > Terriglobales > Acidobacteriaceae > Sulfotelmatobacter. Next base: position 32,697 of record QIAN01000306.1, read on the forward strand.
CGACCAGATCACGCTCAATGACTCCCGCAGGCGCGACCGATATAAGCCCTTTGCCGGCGCGAACCGGGAACCACGACGTATCCAGAGCATAGGAACTGCCCGGATCCAATCGGATCATCGGGCTGTTGATCTCGGCTTCCATATAGTACGGAGCTTGCTCGGGATTGTTCAATCGCAACACGGGCATCCCTCGGTCATCCAACTCCAACACCGCGCCGTTCTTGTAAAAGATCAGAGAAGCTTTTCCTGGATATTCTTCAGTGGAAAAATATTTAAACCGCTCGATCATCCCGTACTTCGCCGAGTCATCGACCACTGCCAGCCAGCCCGCATCTGAGTCAAGCCACACTTCATTTTCCAAGTACAACCAGTGCAGCGTGAACCAGTCCTCGCTCACCGCAAATGACGGATCATCGGCCAGGCCATTGCGAACTCGATACCCGTCCGTATAGGCACTGTGCGGATTTACTGGGGCGAACGCCCAGAAGTCGGGGTTGTAATTGGCCGCATTGCGGGAATCGGCCGTGTCATATTGCGTCACCGATTGCATCGACCAGCGAATCGGATGATCGCTGGTGTTGCTCATCACGGCATGAAACGAAATCTGCGGAGAATCGCCTCCCATACTGATGTCGCGTGAATATTGCAGGCCGGTCTCAGGATCGCTAGGGCCCTCCAGATGAAGTGTGCAGCTGTTGTTCTGCGACACGACGCTGAGCTTGTATTCGCCGTCATCGAGCTGATCCGCAAATGGTCCCGGCCATTGTCCCTCTTTATGGCCCTCGGGAAGCGGCCAAAGCTTGTCGCCGCCGTAGTTGAACCACTCGCGCTTTTGGCCGCTCTCCGTTGGAGGAAAATACTTGCCCTTGTACTTCGGATTCACGAACAAGTAGCGATGTCCGCCGAATTCAACCTGCATGAGCCTGCCGCCAAGTTGCGGCACTACCGTAAGCCGTACCCAGTCATTAATCAGCTCCTCGCCTCTCCACCCTTCGAAGGTTGTAGACTGCACACGACAAGGGGCATGGGACACCGACGATGCCCAACTTCGGCTCGAGAATGTAAAACAGGCGCCTGTCAAGGCCAGGACTCCGATTCGAAAACACGACGTTCGTAAATCGCTTTCGAAGCAGCGCGCCTTGTGCAGCTTATAGAACCTTGGCAAGCCCTGCCTCCGCGGCACTATTTTTTGGTTGCAGGGGTGCCCGGTATCCGGTTCGTCCCACTGTTTGATATCCTAGTTCTCGTGAGATCTGCAGTCCTGCCGCTTGAATCATCGGTGCCAGCTGCCGCAAACGGGTAACGGTCATGCGCACCATGGGCGCAGTAATGCTGAGACTGGCATGTACTCCGCCAGCGTGGTCCCAGATGGGAGCTGCGATGCACCGAATGTGCAGTTCATGCTCTTCCAGATCGCACGCATAGCCGTTCTTTCGAACCCGATACAATTCGCCTTCCAACTCCTGCCGGTTTCCCACGGTGTTCGGGGTCAAACGCTTCAGCCCCAATTGCGGAAGAATCTTTTTCCGTTCCTCGTCAGGCATGTAAGCCAGCATGACTTTGCCCACGGCAGTGCAATATAACGGAACGGCCGCGCCGATGCGCGAATGAATGCGCAGTGGCTCCGGCGAATCCAGCTTCTCGACATAAACTGCCGACAAGCCGTGCCGCACCGTCAGATGAATGGTTTCACGCGTTTGCTGATTCAATTCTTGAAGATAAGGCAAGCTCAGGCGCCGTATGTCGAGTTGTCCGAGAGCTGCCTGACCAATAGAGAAACATGCAATCCCCAGGTGGTAAACGCCGTCGCCGCTGCAGTTCAGAAAGCCGGTGCCTTCCAGGTTCGCCAGAAAACGGTGGACCGTGCTCGCCGGCAGCCGCGAAAATACTGCAACCTGCTTGGCCGTGAGTCCGCGCGCCGATTCACTGAAGAGCTGAAGCAGCCGCAACCCCCGCTGCAGCGCCGTGATGTTGTAACTTCGTTTCGGAGCATCAGCCATGCGCATGCCAAAATCTACCGATACAAAATGAAAGTGCGAATTATCTGATGGAAGTCATATTTTTGCAACAGATCTCTTGCCTCACAGCCGGCCGAACTTCTTGACCGCATCCACTATCGATTTCAGTTGTTCGATTACGGCATACATCGAGTGCTCCTTGAAATCCATTTGCTGGGCAAGGGTTAACACTTCTTGCGCCTTGGCTCTGGGAACTATGACCACGCCATCGCTGTCTGCGGTGACGATGTCACCTGGATTCACAGTAACGCCGTCGCAGGTAACGGGAATCTGCCCACCTCCGAAGCGATAGTGATGCACGGACGTGGAGGGCACGATCCCCGTCGCGTACACCGGGAATCCGATCTTTCGCAGATAGGCGACGTCGCGAACGCCTCCATCAATCACAGCCCCGGCGTACCCGCGGGCTGCCATCGCTGTGCCCATCAGTCCGCCCATTCCCGCGATGTCTTCGCCGTTCTCCACCACCATGACGTAAACCGAATCCGTGGTGCCCTGATCAATCGCCGTCAACATTCCACTCAATGCGGCAGGGTCCGTGTTGCCTTCATCTTTCTTGAGCTGAACCGTCCGTGCGAAGCCGGCAAACTTCGTGGTGAAAATTGGATGCATGCGGTGTGTCATGTACATCCGCTTGCCCGTCAGTTCCTCGAGTGCATCCGACACAGAAGCCACTTCCACACGGCGAAAATCAGCAAGCATCGCGCCTTCCAATTGCGCTGCCGGCGAACGGGAAGCAGATTGCGCGCCAGGCATCCTGACCCCGCTCAATCCTGCACATAAAATGCCGACAGAAAGCAGAAATGCGGTAATGGCGTGCGATTTCACGTAGCCATGAAATTTGTCCATTTTGCCCTCCCCCGTGTATACATGTGCGCGGACTCTAACACTGTTTTTCATGGCGTGGAAGAGCCAATCCATGTATCGAGGAGGGCCGGAAATGAAAATAACAATCGAGATCAGAATTTTCAGGCAGTTTCTCTTTGCTATTGCCCTTGCATTAGCGGTGGCAACCCTCTCGCAGCGAGGTTATGCACAGGAACACAAGGCGATAAATTTGTCCCCCGCAAGGGGCCTTCCGTTTAATGACGGCATCGTGGCTGGAAACACCCTGTACGTCGCCGGCCAGGAGGGCACCGATGACTCCGGCAAGTTAGCCTCAGGTGGCATTGGTCCTGAGACGACTGCTGTGCTCGAAAACATCCAGAAAGTCCTCAAGGCCGCGGGTTTCGAGCTGAAAGACGTTGTCAACGTGACGGTTTTTCTCGCCGATATTCATGAGTTTGGGGACATGAATAAGGTCTACAAAAACGTGATGCCCGATCCCAAGCCAGCTCGCGCCACTATCCAGGCCGCGGCTCTAGTCAACAATGCGCGGGTGGAAATCTCGGCCATTGCGGTGAAGCAGAAGTAGGGAGTTCTCGCCGCTGGTGAGGCCGGGCCTATTTGCGCATTCGCGGAACCATTTTCGGCCCAAGCAGTGAGGATGCTATTGCAGTTCTTCCTCGAACGGAAGCAAACGGAGGCAAAGAGTTGACACGCCTACCGCGATTGCGATACACCCTCGTTCCAGCCTGGGCTGGGCTTTCAAAACCGAGGAAAGCTTTTCACGGGATGAAAATCCAGTATGGGACGGTGTTCAATCTTGTAGCGGCCTTTCCGGCAGGATATCGGCTATGTGTAACCAGCAGCGCGCTCTTGTCGCGATACTCGCGTTTCTCTGTCTCGTTCTGGCGGCGTATGGGAAGCGGGATCCCGGCACTTCCCGCCGTCCGCCTTCAGGCGGATTGAATCCGGGGAACCGGTCTGGCAACGGCCAGCGGGAGAGTTCGAACGCAGCGCCGTTGGGGGGGAATTTGCGGGCGCGAAGTTCTCTCCTCCGCATGCCAGTGCAAGTTGGGCAGCCGCAGCGGCAAAATGATCCCGTCCAAACCTTCTCCGGCAACGGCGAGAAGACATTTGCTGGTAGCTGCGCCGAGTGTCACGGTCTCGACGGGCGAGGTGGCGCGCGCGCGCCCAACATCGCGGAAAACCCAAGAGTGCAGAGGCTCTCCGATGATCAGATTTTCGGCGTTATTGAGAATGGCATTCCTGGAACCGGGATGCCCGCCTTCCACGTGCTCGAAAGTTCTGATATCAAGTCAGTAGTAGCGTACCTCCGCACTCTTCAAGGGACAAAGAAAACGGCCGAACTGCCCGGCGATCCCGACCGCGGAAAAGCAATTTTCTTTGGCAAGGCAAAATGCTCCAGCTGCCACCTGGTCGCGGGCAAAGGCGGATTCATCGCCTCCGACCTGTCGGGTTACGCGCGCACGCATTCGGTGGAAGAGACTCGCAGCACCATCACGAGTCCCAATCCCACCGGAGACCGGCAGTCACGAACCGTAACGGCGAGCACTCGCGACGGGAAGAAATATGTGGGAAGGATTCGCAACGAGGATAATTTTTCTCTCCAGTTGCAGGCTTTAGATGGTACGTTTCACTTCCTCGCCAAGCCTGATATCGAACGCCTAGACGTCAGTCCGCAATCATTGATGCCATCGGACTACCGCTCAACTCTTAGCCCGAATGAATTGAATGATTTGATCAGTTATCTGATGACGTCGGCGAACCCTGGCGAAATTCCAAAAGAAATTTTGGATGAAGAATAGGTCCGCCCCGGTCACGTATTTGCCTGCTGCCTCGAAGTTGAAAACTCGAGCGTTTATCCTTCCTCGCATTCCTCTCAAGTCAGACAGAGTCCGCAACTGTGTCTGGTTCACGCTCTGAGGTGGAATTGAGGATTGTTGATTCCGAAGTTGCTGCGTCCCGCAGCCCGATTCCCGCAACGAGATAAAACAAAGCTGCAATCAACAACAGTGCTTTGAGCCCGACGACGAGAGACAGATTTTCCATCAAGCCCCCGACCACCGCCCCGAGCACGTTCGCCGCCAAGGCCGCACTCGGCGACGGAGTGGAGCGGAACTCGCGCGCAAACAGCAAGCCCGCGAAGAAAACCGGTACGGCAAATAGACCTGCAGCCAGCGAGCCAACCGCCAAGGTTGAGCCCGGAATACGAGCGAAACGCACGAGATAAATAGAAATCAGAGCGATTTGTAGTCCGACAAGAATCCACCATCGATTGAATCGCTGGCTGTACTTGTCCATTACGATATTGGCGACTACGAGTGCGGTGAGAACAGCGGCTATCGCTACGCTGTTCACTTGCCAGGTGGTTCCGAAAAATAAAGCCAGACGGCTTACGATCTGAGTCTCAAGAAGCATGAACCCGGCTCCCATGGCAAAGAAGAACAAAGACGATTGCCGGACATGGCTGGTCGAGATGCTCCGGCGGTAGTAGAAGGCAAGCAGCAAGACCAAGGTACTAAGGGTCAGAAAAACGGCCGGAATGCTTTTCTTTTCCTGATACAAGTACGGCCAATCATCGGTAGTGATCGGAATTGGCGGCGCGCTGTCGAAAGTTCGCTTTTGCCGTTCCACGAACGTCTTTAGCCCCGGATCTCGCGCGATGCTATTTTCGACCTCTTCCGAAGCTGAGATCACGAAGCAAGTTGCCCCCGCCCCATAGCTCGACTCAGCGAGGAAAACTACTGGCGGCTTTCCGAAGACGCGAGTGAGCAGCATATAGAGTCGCCGGCCGAGCCAAAGCCGGTCCACCTGGAACTTTAGGAACAGCGTTCCATTCGGAGAAAGAAGGTCGCGAGCTTCGCGCAACGACTCCTCGGTGTAGACGTAGTTGTCTATCCGCATGTTGGCGTATTCCGACTGCTGTGTGTGTGAGTCCAAAAGGCCCATGAGAACCAGATCGTAGTGCTTGGCGGTTCGCTTCATGAACGCCCGCGCGTCGGTTAGGTGTGCGGAAACCGTGGACGACTCGTAAGGTCTTTCGGGATGGGTTCGACCGAGGTTTAGGATGGCTGGATCAATTTCTACCGCATCGATGGACTTGCTATTGCCGCGAACTGCCGCCGCTACGTCGTTCCCGGTACCCGCTCCAACAACCAGGACGCTGGGATTGGCTACCGTAAAGCGGAAGGGAAGGTTGTACGGGCTCTCGTCAGCGGGTTGTTGCAGAAGACCAGGATGTCGGTTGAGAAATTCTGACGAAAGATTGATGATCATTTGATAGCCGACATGGTTCACGTTGACGAGGGTGGCCAGCCACTCCCGATTCTTAAAATAGTAACGCTGGATGTCGATCTGCTGATACGGGGTCCAGATGGTGAAGTGGTCCGTGGTAGCCTTTTCGTGGAGAAGCAGGACGGCTGGCACGATCAAGGAGGCCACCGCGAACCGACGCCTCCAGTTTGCTTGTAGTAGTGCAAAGCCGAGCAAAACTAGGCCAAACCAAAACACCGGTGATAAGGCCCTGAAACTCACGAACGAAAACAACATGATGCCGAACAGGCTTGCACCAAGATTCCACGAATAGGCCCTCAATCGATCTGGCGCAGAATCCAACTCCTGACTGACGAGCTGTCCCAGCGGAATAAAGATAGTGGTCAAGAAGAAAAAAAAGACCCCGACGATTACGGCATCCAAAAGAATGTTAGGCCAGTTTCGTATCGTCCCGGTAGACCAGATGGCAATGTCCTGTCCGGCACCCAGCGTCTGTGACAGTCCTTCCAACAAGCGTGGAGCCCAAGGGTTGCGAACCAGCAGAATCACCGCCAAGATGGCCTGAATGCTTCTCCACCAATAAACGCGTTTCGGGGCCAAAGCGCAGCCCACTCCGAAGCCGAGAAAACAAAGCAACAGCGCTAAGTTTTTGGCATATGCAAAAATCCGCACTTCGGTGGAGAGCCAGCGAATAATCGCAAGTTCGGCAAATAGCGTGAGGCAACTGGCGAGAAAAAGCCTATGAGTGTTTGGACGGTCTGGGTGCATGAAGAGCGCCTTGCACATCACCGGCGGCTATACGACTCTGAGAGGCGACAATAATCAGGAAGCCCGATAAGCGGAAGGACCGAGCTATTATTCGGAAATTCTTGCTACGGAACGATCTTTTCGGCTCGATAAGGAAATTGAACTCCCCTGTCCCCAACTGGTCGCCACTAAACACTCCGTGCACTGCGGCGCCGTGATACTCAAGGTCGGCAGTATACACCTTCCTTTTACTCTCACGGTCATTGAGGCAGGGTCGATTCCAAAGACCTTAGTTTAAGCACTGCCGGCGGTGACAGGTCCGTCAAAATGTGCAGAACTCCGACGAGGATGTGCACGAGTACAATGCTCATGATTGTGCACGGGCTTGGGTCTCTCTATTTAATCCACGGAGCGGCGGGACGTGACGTCTACTCGCCCCCGTCAGTCCAATGGCCGATTTATAATGATCGAATCCGCCAACAGAAAGAATGCTAGACTCGGTGCGAGCAGAAATCATGCGACTTCACGAAAAATTGGAACCGCGGCCTCACGAAACCAGGGTGCAAGAACTCTCTAGAGAACGCAAGTCTGAAAACCGGCAATTGGAACGGTTGGCAGCGCTCCTTGCGAAAAAGGCTGATCCGGCTACAGCCAACGTGCCCGACGACAAGGCGGCTTAGTCCAGCCCAAGGGGCGTACCATTAACGCTGCAGGAAGCCCACGCCGATATGAAAAGTTGAAATAGGCAGGTGACCCCTTCGCTACGCTGGAAAGACAGCACAACGGCTGTCCTCAGATCGTGGTCCTGTTCACGATTCCCACCAGAGTGCCGCTCTCCACATATTGTACGTTTGCGCGAAGCCATTCGTTGGGCTGGTAGCGCCCCACCAGATGGAGCTTCTGGTAATTATCGGTGAGAGCTGTGGTGAACTTCGCCTGGGCAAGATCGGGGTGAGCAGCGCCCGTCCCACACGTTCCCAGAGTGATCGCTTCGACCGTCTTGCCGATGAACGAGTGCATGAAGGCTAGCTTTTTCTCAGCGGCAATGTCGCGCAGGATACGGTTTCGTTCGCGAGCGGTATGAGCGGGAACTTGATTCGCCATGCTAGCGGCGGGAGTGCCGGGGCGTGCGGAATATGTGAAGACGTGCAGGTACGTGAAGGGAAGCTCTTCAATCAGGCGACGCGTTTCTTCAAACTCGGCGGCGGTTTCGCCGGGGAATCCCACCATGACGTCGGCTCCGATGGCGGCCGTGGGCATGGCGGCGCGAAGCTTTTCAATCTTTTCGCGATAATGCCAGGGACGATATTTTCGGTGCATGCGGCGAAGTACGGCGTCGCTGCCCGATTGCAAAGGGACGTGCGCGTGCTTCGCGATGCGCGGCGAGCGGGCAACCAGGGAGATAAGGTCGTCGGTCCAGTCCATAGGCTCGACCGAGGAAATGCGAAGCTTCTCCAGAGATGTTTCTTCGAGAATGGCGCGGATGAGGTCTTCGAAACGCAGCTCGGTTGTCTTGCTGCAAGCTGACGGCTGACGGCTGACAGCCAAATCCCGGCCCCAGCGGCCCAAGTTAATGCCGGAGATGACAACCTCGCGATAGCCGGTCGCCACCAGCGCGTTCACTTCGCGGAAAATTTCGGTTGGCGGCAATGATCGGCTTTGACCACGGACGAACGGAATAACGCAGAATGAGCAGCGATTGTCGCATCCATCCTGGACTTTGAGGTTAGGACGGTTGCGCTCGTTGGCCGCCCCCGTGCCTTCAAAAACAGGCGCCGCCAGCAGTTCAGTGTGGGCAAAGATGTCGGAAACAAAAATGCGATTCTCAATTCTGCCAGCTTGGTTCTCGGTGAGAGTTGCGACCGGGACGAAGGTCGAGCCGTGTCCCGAGCTTGTAGGTTCGGCGGTTGAAGCCAACAACCGCGGCTGAACCCTTTCCCGGACCGGCACCTCTCGGAGCGCCAGATCGGCGAGTTGGTGCTTATGCGAATTTCCGATGACCGCGCTAACGCCGGGAAGCGCGGCAATTTCCTTAGAGGCGCGCTGCGCATAGCATCCGGTGATAATAATTTTCGCTTCTGGATTCTGCCGGCGCGTGCGCCGGATGGCGGCCCTCGCATCCCGATTCGCCGCCGCTGTGACGTCACAGGAATTGAACAGAACAAAGTCGGCCTGCGTGGCGGTGGAGGCACGTGCGAGGCCCCGCTGTTCGAATTGATGTTCAAGGGCCGCGCCGTCGGCCTGGTTAGCACGGCAACCGAAATTCTCCACGTAAAAAGTCGCCACGGAAATATGGTAGCGCAATGCCTCGATTTTGCGCAGGGAGGCCACCCCAAAATCCGGACATCACCGAGCCATCCTCTGTTCCCGTAGGGAGCAGGGTCGATGGAGGCTTCTCGAACCGGTTCGACAGGGCCAGGTTCACGCTGACGCGGCGGTCCTTTTTTGGGTGAAGCATTCGCGGCAGAGGACGGGACGGCCTTGCGTGGGGCGGAAAGGCACTGTCGTATCCTTGCCGCATTGCGAGCATGTGGCCCGAGTCTCCACCTTGCTGTAGTTGTAGTTGCGAGACGGAGGCGGACTGGAACCGAGCACGGCCACTCGCTTGGACTTGCAAGCCTTGCAGCGCTTGGGCTCGTTTTTGAATTGCTTGTCGTGAAAAAAAAGTTGTTCACCGGCAGTGAAGACAAAGTCGGCACCGCAATCGATGCATTTCAACATCTTGTCCTGAAATTCCATTGAGGATGGTTCTCCCTTCGGCCTGTCTCTGGCCTTCACGCGCGGGGAAGCGCAGTGAAGCTGAAGAAAAGGTTGTCTACATCCCCCCCTCAAACTGCTCCTGGACTCGGCCCGCCACGCAACCAGGACGGCGCGTGGGTCAACCCTTGCTTGATGCCGGATGAATGATGGTTATGAAATGACTCCCTGCTACAACTCTGCTTTGGTGGGGGCCATACAGAGCAGGGCCGCCCCGGGATGGAGGCGACCCTTCGAGTTAATTAGTTAGTATTGCTCCGTTAATCCTGCTCCTTACGCGTCTTCTTACGGGCACGCTTGCGAGCCAATGCGGCCTTCACGCGCTTTTTTTCGCCCGGCTTCAGATAAAAGGAGTGACGCTTGACCTCCTTAATAATGTCTTCCTGTTGCACCTTGCGCTTGAAACGGCGCAGAGCGTTTTCGAGGGACTCGCCCTCTTGCAGTCTTACTTCGGCCAAAAGCGGTACACCCCCAAACTAGTCCGGTAGGAACCCCGTTAGTTATTACAAGGTTCCGAAAACAAGTCAAGGGGGAAGTGAAAATTATTTTGGAGATAAGGTGCTGCTGAGGAAGTGGCACACGACGTGATAGGCGGTTTGTTTTGAAAGAGTTAGTGAAGGGGCAATTAAAACTCAGGATGCTGCCCGAAGCAAATAGCGAGCTCACAATTCCGACACCGGCATTCTCGGCTTGAGGCAGTTTTGCCGCCGCTGGTAGTGGATCGGGTACGGAGGCCGGGCCGGATGGGGAGACGGATTGTTTGTACGGCACGCTGTGAAGAGGAAGGCCGTGATACGCACCGTTCTTTTTTGAATTTCGTCCCAGAGTGGGAAAGCGAGTTTACGAGGTCGTGGGGCGTCGTGCTATGTTCAATGATTCTCATGGAAAATCATGATCCGCTCCTATAAAAGCGTGAGGCCCACGATCCCGGCGTCCTGTTACGTGGACGATTCGGCGCAAATTATTGGCGACGTGGTGCTCGGAGAGCACGCTTCAGTATGGATGTGCGCGGTGCTGCGTGGCGATGTGCATTCGGTCCGCATCGGGGCGCACTCGAATGTGCAAGATTGCAGCGTGCTGCATGGGATGAAAGAACAGTATGGCGTGTTTCTCGGTGAATATGTCACCGTGGGCCATTCGGTCACGCTGCACGGGTGCGTGATTGAAGATCGGTGCCTGATTGGGATGGGATCGATTGTTCTCAATGGCGCGAAGATTGGGGCGGGATCAATCGTCGCTGCCGGAACCCTCATCCCAGAGAAGACAGTGGTCGAGCCCGGATCGTTGTGGATGGGATCTCCAGGAAAGTTTCGGCGCAAACTGGATGACCAGGATCAGGAAACGATCCTGCGGTATGCGCGAAACTATCTGGGTTACAAACAGGAGTATTTGGCGGAGAGAAAAGTGCAGAGCACCTAGGGGCAAGCGAGGCCCGAGTATGGGTGCCGGTTACCCAGCAATGACAAAAGCGCGTCCTGGAGGGACACCTGACAATAGCCCGCGGTTTACACGCGGGGTGGGCGTAATGAACGGAATTCGGTCCCGTTAGGACGGCTGAAAATTACCCGAAAAGGTTGCGCATCATTTCAATCGTGCCTACGGCAGGAGTGCGAAAGGCGCAGCTTACCCGCCACTGAAGTGGCGGGCTATTTTCCGAGGTCCTCCGGGACCTTCGTTGCTGGCTGAATGCTGAGTGCTGACTGCGGAATGCTCTGGGTCCAACAACTGACATGATCAAAGCTGTCCGAGGAACCCGCGACCTGCTGCCGCCTGAAACGGCGCTGTGGAATTTTGTGGAGTCGGCAGTGCGCGACGTGTTTCGCGCCTACAACTTCCAGGAGATTCGCACGCCCATTTTCGAGGAGACCGCCTTATTCTCCCGCAGCGTGGGAGAAGAGACGGACATCGTCGGAAAAGAGATGTACACATGGCAAGATCGTGGACGGGCTGAGAGCGACAGAGGCCAGTCGCTGACGTTACGGCCCGAGAACACCGCGGGCGTTGTCCGCGCTTACATCGAACACAAACTTTGGGATCGCGGACTGAACAAGCTCTACTATATCGGTCCGCAGTTTCGACGCGAGCGCCCACAAAAAGGCCGCTACCGGCAGTTTTATCAGATCGGCGCAGAGGTGCTGGGGCCGCCGTCAGCGGGCAGCGAGTCTCCAGCACGCGACGCGGAACTGCTGGAGATGCTGGCCACCCTGCTCGACCGTCTGGGCATTACGGGATGGAATTTAGAACTGAATTCGGTTGGCTGTCCTAACGACCGCGCGAAGTTTAACGAAGCTCTCCGCAAGGCGCTTGAACCGGTCGTGGGCAAGATGTGCGCGGATTGCCAGCGCCGCGCCCTCAGCAACCCACTCCGCGTATTCGACTGCAAGGTGCCCGAGGATCAGCCGATCATCGAAAACCTTCCGCGCATAAGCCGGTTCTTGGATGAACCGTGCCGCGCGCATTTTGAAGCCGTGCAGGCGATTCTCCGGACTGTAGGCGTGCCGTTCACTTTGAATGACCGCTTGGTGCGGGGGCTGGATTACTACACGCGCACGGCATTCGAATTTACCCACGGAGCGCTGGGCGCACAAAATGCGATTCTGGGCGGGGGACGCTACGACGGATTATCCGAAGCTCTGGGTGGCCCGGCAGCGCCGGGGATCGGGTTTGCCATCGGCGAAGACCGGCTGGTCCTGTCGTTGCAGGAATCAGCCTCGGCCGAAGCCGTAGTGCGCAGGCCGGATGTGTACGTCGCTCCGCTCGGCGCGCGGATGAACCCCGACGCAGCACGGCTGGCGCGAGAATTGCGCCGGCACGATCTGGTGGTGGAGCTGGGCGATGAGACTTTCCGTCTGAAAAAGTCGTTCGAGGCGGCGACCAAAGCGGGAGCGAAGTATATTTTGATCGTTGGCGAAAATGAGGTTAAGGCAGATGCATTCGCACTCAAGAATCTTGAGACCGGGGAGCAGATTTCGATCGTGCGCTCGGAGTTGGCAGGAAAAATCCAAGCCGGACGCTGACTTGTTCGTGAATGTTGACTTTGATTGTGAAATGAAAAACGGCCCATGTTTGGCGGTCCTCAGGAGGAGATCCATGAAAGCTCAACGTCTGGTCTACGCTTTTCTTTTTTGCATTGGCGCGGTGGTCACGGGGACGGCCCAAGCTCCCGCGCAGGCTGGCACGGCGGCAACGTCTTTGAGTCCGCTAGAACAGGCGATGATCGCCAATGAGAAGGCTTTCATCGTTGCGACCACCAAGCGCGACAAGGATTATTTCAAACGTACCTTGACCGGTGACTATTCCCTCGTCGGCTATGACGGTCAGCTGCATGATCGAGAAGAGATCGAAACTGATCTGAGCAGCGGTGGCGTGGACCTGATGCCCTACAACATGAAAGTGGTGGAATTAAGCGAGGGCACGGCCATCGTCACCTACGATGTGGTCTTCCGTGTTCCGGCGGCAGAGGACCAGGGTCCGCCTCCGCGTTATCAGCATTGGAGCTCGGTTTGGGTGAAGCAGGGCGATGCGTGGAAGTTGAAGTTTCAGCAGACGACGCCGACACATTGGGGAGACTGGTAGGAACCTCACAGTCGATGAGTTTACGGTTGCCCATACGTCAGCGGTGACTTTGCGGGGCATCCTGAGACGATTCCGCGATTGCCCCTGAAATCGGGTTCAGGCTGGACCTGCCTGGTGAGCCTCCCGGGGAGCGGGCCAAACCGTCCCGTTTCCTGTCTGCAGCTCGCGAAAGCACTACGCACCTATCTCCCCGTTTATAATCTCTGATTCGGCTTTCGCCACATCTCTCACTGTAAGGACACCACTTGCTCGACTTTCTCGGAGATCTTCGACGGACGCATATGTGTGGAGCGCTGCGCGCTTCAGACTCAGGTAAAAAGGCCGTGCTCATGGGCTGGGTAAACCGGCGACGCGACCTCGGCAACCTGATCTTCGTCGATCTGCGCGACCGCAGTGGCGTGACGCAAGTCGTTTTTAACGAGGAGCGCGATGCCGCGATTCATGAGAAAGCCTCAGGCCTGCGCAACGAGTACGTGATCGCGGTGACCGGCCGGGTGAAGCAGCGCGATCCAAACACCGTCAACAAAAACATCCCCACGGGCGAAGTAGAGCTGGTGGCAGAGGAGATCCGTCTTCTCAACGAGTCCAAGCAGCCTCCGTTTCTGCCCGGCGATACGGCGCTGACCAACGAAGAAACACGGCTGAAGTATCGCTACATCGATCTGCGGCGCGACGTGATGCAGTTCAACATCGAAATGCGGCACAAGGTAGCGCTCGCCATCCGCAATTATCTGGCGGGACAGGGATTCTTTGAGATTGAGACGCCATTCATGACGCGCTCAACTCCGGAGGGTGCGCGCGACTATCTCGTTCCCAGCCGCGTACAGCCGGGAACATTTTATGCGCTACCCCAGTCGCCGCAGTTGTTCAAGCAAATCCTGATGATTTCAGGCTTCGACAAATACTTCCAGATCGTGCGTTGCTTCCGCGACGAGGACCTCCGCGCCGACCGCCAGCCGGAGTTTACGCAAATCGATTTGGAGATGTCGTATCCGCAGCCGGAGCGGGTGTGGGAAGTGGTTGAGGGATTTCTGGCTGCTGCATTCAAGGCGGCTGGACATGACATCAAAGTGCCGTTTCCCCGTATGGACTACGACGAAGCCATCCGGCTGTATGGCATCGACAAGCCGGACTTGCGGCTGCCCGCATTTGCAGATGTACGGGACTGCTTCACCGCAGAGAACTTGCAAGAGCTGGCCATCAATCCGAATCTGCCGGTGATCGCAATTCGCACGCCCAGGGTCGGCGAACTCTCGCGCAAGGAGCGCGATGACATCAAGCCCATGTTCCACGCCAAGGGCGAGGCGAAACTGTTCGAAGACTTCAAGCGCGTCGGCAACAAGTTTCCCGCCGCGGCGGCCGAAATCGCAAAGAAGGCCGGAATGGACGAGAGCGACCTGGTTGTATTAGTGAGCGGCTCCGCCCTGGCTGGACCACAAACGGCACTGCCCGCGCACCGCAAAGTTACGCCTCAGGAGTTGGCTATCTACGCGTCGGCGGGTCTGTTGCGTCTGGCATTGGCGCAGAAATATGCGGACAGGCACGGCATCTTTGCCAAGACCGGCGACCCGGGCAAAGATTTCCGCTTCGTATGGGTGACGAATTTCCCCATGTTTGAGTGGGACGAGGCCGACAAGCGCTGGAACGCGGCGCACCATCCGTTTACCTCGCCCCACGAGGAAGACATGCCGAAGCTTGAGACAGGCGTTGAGTTAGTCAGCGATCCCCAATCGGCGCTGAGCGCGGTGCGCGCGCTGGCTTACGACGTGGTCCTCAATGGTACGGAGCTAGGCTCAGGCTCAATTCGTATTCACCGCCAGGATGTGCAGCGCAGAATTTTCCGCGCGCTGGGCATGACCGAAGAAGAAGCCCGCTCCCGCTTTGGATTCTTCCTCGAGGCACTGGAGTATGGCACGCCTCCGCACGGAGGCATCGCGCTAGGCCTCGACCGCATTGTCATGATTCTCGCCGGAGCGGAGAGTTTGCGCGAGGTAATTCCATTCCCAAAGACCGCGCGGGCCGTGGATTTGATGGTCGATGCGCCTACACCGGTGGGAGAGAGGCAGTTGCGCGAACTGGGGATTGTGGTGAAGAAATAGTCTGTTCGCAGTCCTCCTGCGAGCCCGATCTATCCCCATATCGATTGGTGTGATTTCAGATGCTTTGCTTTTACTCTGCTGTCTGCGAAACTGGCCACTAGCGATTAAATTACTTTCATCTTCCCATGGGACGCATCCACGTTCTCTCAGAAGCCGTTGCCAACAAGATCGCCGCGGGCGAAGTGGTGGAGCGGCCTGCCTCGGTGGTGAAGGAGTTGCTCGAGAACTCGCTCGACGCGGGCGCAGCGCGGATCAAAATCAACGTGGAGGCAGGCGGCAAGAGGCTGATCCAGGTCGTCGACAACGGATGCGGCATGGTGCGCGACGATGCCATGCTGGCCTTCGAGCGGCACGCCACATCGAAAATCAAAGATGCGGAAGATTTGCTGAGCGTGGCCACGTTGGGCTTTCGTGGGGAGGCGCTCCCGTCGATTGCCTCGGTGTCGCGGCTGCGGCTGGAAACTTGCGCGGCGAAGAACGGCCCCGACGACGATGTAGCCGGGACGGTAATCGAGATCAACGGAGGCAAAATCGCCCGAGTGGAAGATGCTGGGCTGCCAGCGGGCACTTCCATTACAGTGCGCGATCTCTTCTTCAATACTCCAGCGCGAAAAAGGTTCCTGAAGGCGGAGTCGACCGAACTTTCACACATCGCGTCGCTGGTCACACATTATGCGCTGGCGCATCCCGACAAGCACTTCGAATTGCATTCCGCCACCAACGCCATGCTGGTGGCGCCTCCGGTGGCCGGGTACGGCGAGCGCGTGTACCAGGTGTTTGGCAAGGAGACGCTTGAACAATTGATTGCTGTGGCGGCGGTGCAACCGTTCGAGCGAGTGGGGCTGCCACAGCCTCCGCCCTGGCGGCGCGCGGAAGTGGATGAAGACCAAGACGAGGACGCCCGCACGACTGGCCGTTCGGCGACCGATCCGGGCGAGATGCGGATTCACGGATTCGTTTCGAAGCCGGAGATCCAGAAACTGAATCGCAACTCAATTTTTATTTTCGTCAACCGACGGTTGATTCGCGACCGGCTGGTGCAGCACGCGCTGACCGAGGCCTATCGCAACATTCTTCCGCCCACGGTGTATCCCGTGGTGCTCCTATTTCTGGAGCTACCGGCCGCGGAGGTGGATGTGAACGTGCATCCCTCAAAAACCGAGGTGCGATTCAGGCAGCAGACGGTGATGCACGATTTTGTGCGCGACTCGGTACGCGCAGCGTTGATGAAAGCGCGCCCGGTGCCGCAGTTCGTGGCGGAAATTCATGCGCATGCGACCGCGAGCTCGGGACTGACACCGGGAGCCAGAGCCGGAGATTGGGCGGTCTCCGAAGGTGGCGTCTTGACGCTGGACGCGGCACCTGCGGCAGGCACGACAGCGCATCAGCCCCGCGCGGGCGTGGCATTCACGCTGCAGCCGCCAACCATGCCGCCGGGTTCAGCGCGACTACAGTTTGATGGCGGCATTGCGGTAGAAGCAAACGCGGCCATTCCTGTGGCGCGCGGACCGGAGGCGATTCCTGATAACGGATGCGCCCCTGCCATCGACGTGACCGAACGAGAGCCAACCCTGGCTTCGCTCGTCACGCTCAAGCCGGTCGGCCAAATTCGAAATTCATTCATCCTCGCGGTAAATGAAGACGGCCTATGGATCGTCGACCAGCACGTCGCCCATGAGCGCGTGTTATTCGAGCGCGTTCTCAAGCAGCGCGGGGCGCAGAAAGTGGAGAGCCAGCGTTTGCTAATGCCGATTGTGCTGGAACTTTCTCCCGCACAGCAGGCGGTGTTTACGGAGATCTCCGACGAATTGCAGCGCAACGGATTCGAGGTAGAGCCATTCGGCGCCCGCAGCGTGGCGGTGAAGGTCGCCCCCGCAGGAGTGGAAGCCGCGGCGGTCGAACACATGCTGCACGAGCTGCTCGATCAGTTCTCACGCGAAGAGCAATCACTGAATCTGGAGAAGATTCGGGCGCGCATTGCTGCATCCATCGCGTGCCACGCTGCCATCAAGGTCAACATGCCCCTCGAGCAAAACAAAATGGAGTGGCTGCTCGCCGAACTAGCCAAGACCGATCACCCGTACACTTGCCCCCACGGCCGGCCGGTCGTGCTCAGGTATTCTATGAAAGACATTCAAAAGGCCTTTAAGAGGATCTAGCATTCAGCACTCAGCCGTCAGCCTTCAGTCCCTAAGGTGCGGTGCCGCCATCTGCACGAATCATTACTGGCTAAATGCTGGGTGCTGAATGCTGAGTGCTTTGCTCCCCATGACTGAACAAGAACTCCAGCAGCAGCGCCGCGAGAAGTGGCGGCTCAACGGCAAGCCCATCCGCACCATCGAGGAGGCGCGCGCGTTTGTCGAGTCGGTAGGACTTTGTCTGATGTATCCGCTTCGACCAGCGCAGCCGCTGCCAACATTCATCGGGGCGACGATCGGCGGCGAAGATCGGTTGCCGACCTGGCAGCATGCGTATTCTGATCCGCGGACCGCCGAGGCAACCCAGATCATGGTTCGGCTTTTGCGCGAGAGGGCCGCCTTTGAAGCGAATTCGTTCGACGAGAACAACGGGCTTCTGATAACGGCGTCGGCGTTTCCTTATTTCTATGCGCTGGTGGGCGAACGCAACCCAAAGCAGGCGCCTAAGGCGGGCTCGCGCTCTCCATATTCCGCGCTGGCTTGTGATGCGTTTGAGCTGATACGGCGCGAGGGTCCGATATCAAAGCAAAAAATGCAGGAAGCGCTGGGCGGAAGCATATCGCGGGCAGCGCTGGATAAGGCGCTCGGCGAGCTGTGGTCGAAGCTGCGCATCACCCGGGTCGATTACAACCCGAGCCAGGGTTCGTCTTGGGATGTCCTCTACCGCTGGGCCCCGGAAGCGGTGAAAGAAGGAATTGGATTGTCGGTGCCGGAGGCGCTTTCGGGGCTGATCTCAAAATATCTGGAAAGTGTAATCGCCGCCGAGCAAACGGAGTTGGAGTCCTTCTTCGGAAATTTCGTGCCGCGCTCGCGGGTCAAGGAAGCTGTGAATGCGCTGCTGGCGGCGCGGGAGCTGAGTTTCGTGCATGTCGGCGGCAGATCGATGATCCAGATCACGCCTGCGAAAGAAGCGGTCATTCCCGCTGCCAGGCCGCATCGCATGGTTAAGCGAGCTTCAAAGCACACGCCTGCGAAAACTTAGGCACGAGAACCTCGACCCTTCCGGCCAACAGTTTTGCGGTCCCTTGCCGTCTCCTGCCTGTTCACCGTCCGGTGGCGGGATTCGTTGCGGAGCTTCTCCGTGTACAATCTTTAACTTCGCAATGAATGACAGCTCTCAAAACCACCACGCCAAACGCAAACTGATCATTGCCATTGACGGCCCGGCGGGAGCGGGCAAGAGTACGATCGCCTCGCGGCTGGCGCGAAAGCTGGGCTACGCGAACCTGGAGAGCGGTGCGATGTACCGTGCGCTGGCACTGAAGGCGATTGACAAAGACGCGTCCTTCGACGATGAGGATGGGCTGACAAAGCTGGCACAGAATTCGCGCATCCGGCTGGAGCCGACGATGGGCGGAAACCGCACGCTGCTGGATGGGCACGACATTTCTTCGCGCATTCGCGAGCGCGATGTGACCGAGGCTGCGTCGCGAGTGTCAGTGCATCCGAGAGTGCGGGAGTGGATGGTGGCGCGGCAGCGCGAGATGGGCGAGGGTGGCGGCGTAGTGATGGAAGGACGCGACATCGGCACCAAAGTTTTTCCGGACGCGGATTTGAAGATTTTTCTGGATGCCGATCCCGTAGTGCGCGAGCAGCGGCGGATGGAGCAGCAAAGAGTGAAGGGTGAAGTCGCCGCAGGTCTGGCTGCCGAACTGAGAGAGCGCGATCGCCGCGACCGCACGCGGGCCGTGTCTCCGCTGGTAGCAGCCAAAGATGCGGTGGTGATTGACTCAACCCAGTTGAGCGAAGATGAGGTCGCGGCGCGAGTAGAGGAGTTGGTTAAAAAGAAATTGAATCAGCGGGATTAAGGCTTTGACGCGATTGTTAATCCTTCCATCCCTTCCCTGATCAAATTCCTCAGTTCTCCGTCGCTTCGACGTTCTCCTTCGGCGGTGTCAGGGCTTTGGGCGGCTTAGGCTGCCTGGGCCCCGGCACTGCGCCCGTGATACCGCCCGGCATCCCTTCCTTCGGGCCGCCACTGGCGGGAGCTTTACGAAGCTCGATGCCGCCATGTTCGTTGTTGATGACGAGATGCGCGGTGGCATTGCCGACTGATCCCGAAGCTCTGGCTTCGTGGTCTCCATTTTCGATCTTGAGTTCCGGAAACTCCGATGAAATCTCGCCGTCCCGGGTTCGCGCGTCCACTCGGAAGCCGGCTTTTTCGGGCACGCTGAACTGAATGTCCCCTTTGCGGCTGTCGATCTGCACGTTGCCCAACGAGCGCATGGATATTTCGACGCCGCCATTGTCATCCTGCAGGCGCACATCGCCGGACACGTTTTCGAGGCGGACGTCTTTCGCGCGCGTGGTAAGGCGCAGAGGGCCAGTAATTTCTGAGGCGTTCAAGTCTCCAGAATCGAGATCAAGTTGGCCATCGAGGCGCGCGAATTCCATGTCGGTACGGGAAGACTTGAAGCTGACAGCCTTGGTGATGCGGGCGAGCTTGACGCTCTCCATGAACTCGCCATCGAGTTGGACCGAGCCTTTGACATCTGAGATGGAGACGTCAGTGAGTCGCCCTTCAACGTGCACGTCTCCGCTGACCTGCTCCACCTTGGCGGAGCTCTTTTCGAGGGTCAGCTTAACATTGCCGGTGATCTCCTCCACGGAAGTGTCGCCACGCTGAGTAGAAACTTCGAGGTTGCCCTCACGAGCGACCACGTTGACCTCGCCATGACGTGAAGCGATGGAGACCGATGCTTTGCGGGGCAGAGAAATAGCGAGATCAGTTTGCACCGGATGGTCGCCCGCGCCCTCGACCTTGGCGTCCAGCGTGACCAGGCCGCCGATGGTAGTAATTGTGGGCTCGGTCTGGCTGTTGAATTTGTCGGCATCGCTCTGATTGCCAGCGCCGATGCGCTTACGGACGATTACCGTAATCTTGTTGTCGTCAGAAGCATGGACGCTGACCGCGCCATGATTATCAAGCACCTTGAGGCTGGCGCCGGCAGGGAAGTCGCGCTCGAGATGGTCGTCGAAGCTATAGGATTCCCCAAACAGATTCTTAAAATCCTCGTCGTCGATTCCCATGTTGTCGCGAATCTCGCCCCAGTTAAAACGCGACGCCTGAGTCGCGATCAAGCCGAAGAAAACGATGACGATGACCAGAAAAATTCCTCCGGCGCCAATGCCGCGAGGGCTTGTGCCTTCACGCAAGGCCGCCTGATACTCGATCAACTTGATGATGCCCCAGAGGATCAGAAGCAGGGGCCAGTAATGGGCAAACCAGAAGCCCAGCCGCGCCCAGGAGAGGACGTGCAGGTTGCCCAGCAGAAAGAGCAAGCCAAGAAAGATCAGAACGAAGGGGCCGGAAAAAGAGCGGCGGCGCCTTGGCGGACTGGGCGTGAGCACGGGATTAGACATGGTCCACCTCCTCGGGGGGCGTCGGCTGAGGCGGTGCCGGAGGCGCTGGCGGTGAAATCGGCGGCATGGCGGGATAGGTCCGCTCGACGTGTCCTTCCAACGACGCGTGGCTCTGCATTAGTTTAACGACGCCAGCGGCAAGCAACCATGCCGGCCAAGTCCGGTCGAGATCAACCACTCGCAAGGTGTGCAATAGAAACAGGACCCCGGTGGTGAGCACCATCACCGGACCCATTAAACCGCGGGTGCGACAGTGAGCACAAGGACAGCCGTTGGTCGATCGCTCCCAGTTGCGGAACACCATCCAGCCACCGAGCAAGATCAAGATCAGCGGCCAAAAGCGCTCGAAACCGAACTCCATTACTCCCATGGTATGAAGTAGAAACAGCACACCCAACCCGATGAGGATGACCGCACCGGTAGGGACTTTTCCGGCGTCAAACCTTTCCCCCATGCTGAAGGTCTGCCCGAGGCCCAGGGGATCAGGGGCGGGCTGTCCAGCCTGGATCGCCTTGGCGGTACGAACGGCGTCTACGATCTGGTAGACGACGAAGAAGGCGATCCCGAAACCAAACACAAAATCCCAGTTGCCACTATGGTCGGCGCCGTAGACCAGCATGGCGAAGATGAAAAGATGCGCCAGACCTTTGGCATACTGCCCGTTGTAGACGGCTCCAATGCCAAACGGAATCGCGCCCAGGATGCCCGCTATGGTTGGATGGGGACCTGAGCTTGGCAGAGGTGGAGCCTTCATCGCCGCGCCTTGGTCCGTGCCCTGTTGATAGGCTGTTTGTGGCGGCACGAAGGCAGCCGGTGGCTGCACTCCTTCAAGGCGGGCAGCGAGACAATTCTCGCAGTAAACTACTCCGCGAACGTTGCGGGTGCAGGTGGCACAGAGCGGCTTGCCGCAAGTGCGGCAAAAAGCCACTGCGGCAATATCGCTGTGGTTGGCGCAGTTCATACGAACCTCCTGTACGTGGTCACCGACACTACAGGTAGATCGTCAGATGGAGCCAGCGGAGCCCCGGCCAGAATCAAATGGTTGTCTGACTGGCTGTAGTTGCGCTCCTGTTTCTGTTCGGGCTCTCCGCTTGTGTCGTTCTTGCGTTCTTTCTGCTTTTCCGGCGCCGGCTCGGCGGGAGTGGTCGCGCGTTTAAATTCGCGGACGCGCGACTCCACCTCATAGACGAACCGGATATTCTCGTAATACCTGATTACGCGGGCCTGCGTGTTGTAGTACGCATGCCGAATCGCGGCAGGCCGCAAACTTACCTGTCTCACGTCGGCAGGCTTTACCCCGGCAATGCTCAAAACAGCCGACAGCGAGAAGAACGCCATGCCAAACGACATGGCGAACCGAGGCTGGCGGACGGTTCCCCAGATGGGATCGACCAGACCTGCAATCGACGCTTGCAGCCGCTCCAGCCACGATGTGAGTGGCCGGGTTGAGGGCGCAAGATGCCGCAAGTGACTGGTTGCGATTCCCGTTGTTGACGCCAGAATATTCTCGACCAGGCCGGCTGGAGGCTCCACCTCCGTGAGCGACTTCAGCCAGTTGCGCCCCGCCTCAGCATCGGCGAATAGCGGCCCGCACGCGGGACAAGCCCGGGCATGAGCTTGGAAGCGGTCGAGTTGGGATCCGCTCAAGATGCCATCGAAGGCATCCGCGAGCAGGATGTCGAACTCGTGACACTGCATTCCGTGACTGGGCTGTTCTGGCATCACATCACCTGCCTATAGGTACGTTGTAAGAGGCGTGCAAGTTCCGCTCGCCCTCTATTAATTCGTGATTTCACGGTGCCCTCCGGTACTCTAAGTGCGGTTGCGATGTCGCGATAGTCCATATCTTGTAAGTCCCTTAGAATCACTGCCTCACGGAGCTCAGGCGACAGCTTGGCCAGGGCCGCGTGGACGGTCTCGCCGACCTGGCGGCTGCGGACGCGGGAGTCCGGGGGAGCGGATTTATCTTCGATCCGGTCGCTCAGGGGGTGGGCGTCTTCATGATCGGAAGGCGCGGCGTCGAGCGAGTCCGTCATCCGATCCTGCTTGGTCTTGCGGAAATGATCCACCAACAGGTTGCGGGTGATGGTGGTAATCCAGGTGGCAAAAGCACCCTTGTGAGTGTCGTAGCTTGAGAGAGTGCGGTATATCTTTATGAAAACTTCCTGGGTGAGATCTTGGGCGTCGTCAGCCGAGCCTGCGAAGCGATAGCAGATGTTGTAGATGCGTCGATTGTAGTTTTGGACGATTTCTTCCCAGGCGGCGGCGTCGCCGGCGATACAGCGGCGGACAAGCATGGCGACGACCTGGACGTCTTCCAACCAGCACTCCCCGGAGGTTTCTAGCTAGGTACTTCGACCCCGCTGCCGCGTCGTGCATGATGATCTGAGTTTTGAGGTTCGGATGCCGAGACGGCTAGGGCGCATCCCGCAATGACGTGACACAAAACAATATGTCGTTGTGGTCGGCAAAGTTCGCCGCTGCAACCATTTGAGCATCAAACAGGGCATTGTAGCAGCGGCGACACTGGCGCTTTTCCCAACTTCTGGCGCGGGCGCCCTTGATAGTAAAACCTTAAGGTGGCCGTGGTATTTCAAGTTGAGCAACCCTTGCGGCTGCAATATTTTAGGCAACTAATCCGGGCCCCGGAACGTCTCAGACAAACGGCGTAGAATCGGCTACGGCCAAAGTTTTAGGCGCAAAATTTCACGGCGAGAGCGGAACGTCCTTTGCCAACAATCGCCGACGGAAGGATTGAGTTTTTTATGAAAAACGTATTCAGAAGAAGAGTGGAATGGATCGGCGCACTGCTCACCTTGGCCCTCGCCACCATCGCGGTTCCACGAAATGCAGCCGCTCAAGATCAACAGGGCGATGATCCGCCAAGCCGAGTCGCTCGATTGGGCTACATGGAGGGCTCAGTCTCATTCGACCCCGCAGGTCAACAGGATTGGGTGGAAGCCACCCCGAACCGTCCCATGACGACCGGAGACAAACTCTGGGCAGACAAGGATTCGCGCGCCGAATTGCAGCTAGGGTCGGCGTCGATTCGGCTGTCCGCGAATACTGGCATGTCTTTTCTTAACCTGGATGATCGCACCGTGCAGATCCAGCTGACATCGGGAACACTGAATGTCCGGGTACGCCGGCTGAACCGTGACGATGTCTTCGAGATCGACACACCCAACCAGGCTTTTTCGGTCTACCAGCCGGGGAGCTATCGGCTGGAGGCCAGCGAAGATGGCACCTACACAATAATCAGCGTGCGCGAAGGTCAGGGTGAATCCACCGGCAACGGACAAACGTTTACGCTGCATCGAGGACAGAAGGGTACCTTCAGCGGCACCGAGACACTGAACGCGGAAGTCGACAACATCGGCGAGCCGGATCAATTCGACAACTGGGCTTATCAGCGCGAACACCGTTATGAAGGATCGCGATCGGCGCACTACCTGTCGCCCGATGTTGTCGGTTATGAAGATCTTGATGACAATGGCGACTGGCGCGACGAATCCAATTACGGTCACGTCTGGTTTCCCAATCATGTGGAAGCGAACTGGGCGCCGTATCACAACGGCCACTGGGCTTGGGTTGCTCCCTGGGGATGGACTTGGGTAGACGACGCGCCGTGGGGCTACGCGCCATTTCATTACGGCCGTTGGGTCAGCGTCAGCGGACGTTGGGGCTGGGTAGCCGGACCGGTTGACATAGCACCTGTTTACGCTCCTGCTTTGGTAGTTTTTGTTGGTGGAGGCATCGGGGCGGGAGTCGATGTGGGATGGTTCCCGCTGGGTCCGCGTGAAGTCTATGTGCCGACTTACAACGTGAGCCGAGGGTATGTGAACCGAGTCAACGTCAGCAATACCACGGTCAACACTACAACCGTAACCAATGTCTATAACACAACGATTGTCAATAACAAAACCAACATCACGAACGTCAACTACGTGAACAGGAACGTGCAAGGCGCGGTGACCGCAGTGCCGCAGCGCGCCTTTGTTAGCGCGCAGCCGGTAGCTAGAGCCGCCGTTAAAATGGATGCGCGGCAAATGGCGTCTGCGCCGGTGACGACGAGAGTCGCACTGGCTCCTTCAAGAGAAAGCGTGCTGGGAGCGCACGCCAATACCGCCAATCATGTGACCGCGCCTCCGGCAGCAGTCGCGAACCGGCAAGTAATAGCTAAGAACACGCCGCCTCCGCCGCCCGTGCCGTTTGCGAAACAGCAGCAAATGATGGCCGCGCATCCGGGAGTTCCACCGGCCAGACACGAACTGCGAGCCGCTCAACCAGCGCCCACTGCTCAGGCACATCCGATGGTCAAAATAGCGCCTCCAGGAAAACCGGCGCAGCCGAATACGGGCCACCCAGGCAACCAGCCTGGAAACCAGCCAAATGCCAGACCTGGTATGCCAGCGAATCAACCGCCTGCAAATCAGCCGGGGAATCGTCCGGGCAACCAGCCAGCACCCAATGAGCGTCCTGGCACGACGAGTCCGGCGCAGCCGAATCGTCCGCAGCCGAATCAGCCGAATCGACCGGAGGCGAATCGTCCGCCTGCAGCGCAACCAAATAATCGTCCCGAGCCGAATCAACCTAACCGGCCCGAGGCGAATCGGCCGCCAGCGGCGCAGCCGAACAATCGTCCCGAGCCGAATCGACCGGAAGCGAATCGTCCGCGTGCAGCGCAGCCGAACAATCGCCCGGAACCAAATCAGCCGAACAGACCGGAGGCGAATCGTCCGCCTGCGGCGCAACCAAATAATCGTCCCGAGCCGAATCAACCTAACCGGCCCGAGGCGAATCGTCCGCCAGCGGCGCAGCCGAACAATCGTCCCGAGCCAAATCAGCCGAATCGACCGGAAGCGAATCGTCCGCCTGCAGCCCAGCCGAACAATCGTCCGGAACCAAATCAGCCGAACAGACCCGAGGCGAATCGGCCGCCAGCGGCGCAACCGAAACCCGAACCTCAGCGGCAGCAAGCTACGCCGCAGCGCACTCCGCCTCCTGCTGAAACGCGGCCTGCACCAAAGCAACAACAAAACCCCGAGACGCCGCAGGAGAAGAAGAAGCGAGAACAGGAGCAGCAAAAGCCTCCGGGAATTTAGAGGCTAAGCTTTACAGTCTGTCGATCGGGGCATCCTCACTTTTGCCAGGATGCCTTTTTTATGTGTGCAGAGCATGTGCGACAGCTGGGAAGTGGGCGCAAGGCCAGTGAATCGAAGTAGGCATTCGGGAATCGAAACCATGGCAGACTGAATCAGAAAAATCATGCCATCCGACCGCAGGGTAAAAAAAGCGACATTTTCCTCCAACCGTAAACAAACGAACCCCAGAGCAAGTTAAACAGATCGTTGCAGAACGTACCAATTGCAGCGATCAGGAAGCAGCCGATTTCTTCGCCAGGAGAGACAACCATTTTAGCTTAAAGCTACGTTTAATTCTTTTCCTAAAGGGGGGTCCGAGCCTGACAAATCAATGTCGAATAGGTTCACTCCGACGTGAAGTAGTCCATAGTGACGGGATTCTCGAACAACGAGTAGTCGCGGGTGACGACGATGATGCCGGTTTCGGTGACGAAGTAGCGCTGGCGGTCGGCTTCGGCGTCGTAGCCGATAGTGGTGCCCTCGGGGAGATGAACGTCGCGGTCGACAATGGCGCGGCGGACGCGGCAGTGGCGTCCGATGCTGACGTGAGTGAAGAGGATGCTGGAGTCAACTTCTGAGTAAGAGTTAACGCGAACGTCGGGAGACAAAATGGAGTTCTTGACCAGGCCTCCGGAGACGATACAGCCATTGGAGACGATAGAGTCGAGAGCGGTGCCCATGCGTCCAGTTTCAGCGAAGACGAATTTCGCCGGCGGATACTGGCGCTGGTGCGTCCGAATAATCCAGTCTTCGTCGTAGAGATTGAAAATCGGCGAGACCGAAATGATGTCCATGTTGGCTTCGTAGTAAGCCTCGAGCGTGCCCACGTCGCGCCAGTAGAGAGCTTCTTTCTTATTCTCATCGATAAAATCGTAGGCGAAGACGCGGTAATCGTCGACCATCTTCGGCAGAATGTCTTTGCCGAAGTCGTGGCTGGAGCTTTGATCCTCGGCGTCCTTGAGGAGGACGGGAATGAGGACGTCGGCATTGAAAAGGTAGACACCCATAGAGCCAGCGACTTTGTTGGGGTTCGAAGGCGACCGCAGTTTTGTATCTTTCGGTTTCTCTTCGAAGCCGTTGACGCGGCCGTCATGATCAACATCGACCACTCCGAAACGGTAAGTTTCTTCAGGATCGATCTGGATTGTAGCCAGGGTGATGTCAGCAGCGGATTCCAGGTGCTGCTTCATCATCTTGCCGTAGTCCATTTTGTAGATGTGGTCGCCGGAAAGAATGAGCACGTACTTGGGTTGTTCCGAGCCGATGGAATAAATATTCTGGTAAACCGCATCGGCGGTGCCCTGATACCACTGTTCGCCGACCCGCTTCATGGGCGGAAGCACTTCGACGAACTCTCCTATTTCGCGGCCCACGATGTTCCAGCCCTCGCGGATGTGCCGGTTGAGTGACAGCGCTTTGTATTGGGTGAGGATGTACACGCGCCGCAGGTCGGAGTTGATGCAGTTGGAAAGTGTGATGTCGATGATGCGGTAGATGCCGCCAAAGGTGACAGCCGGCTTGGCCCGGTCGCGAGTGAGAGGATAGAGGCGCTCACCCGCGCCACCTGCGAGCAGGACTCCAAGAGTGTCTTTCATCCGACTGCCTCGGAATTCCTAAAGCGACTGTGTGCGGACCCTGGTTACACCCGCTGCACTGGAAGTGACGCTCCGCGACTGCGCGGCGCTTGCGACAGGAAAACAGTAGATGTTAGCACAACCATGTAAGGTTGCCGCGCCCGGCCAACCACTGGGTCGTGTCCTAATTTCCCGGTCGGCGCATCCAGTGCAGCTTTCCGTCTGGCCCGAGTTGGGTCGCAAACCGAAATACGCGTTCCCGTTTAACAAGGACGTAATATTTCACAACTACGTCAAGCTCGGCGGAAGTGAGCAATTGACTGCTTATTACCCTGCCAGCATAAAGGTCGATACCATCGGTCGGCCAAAATACAGCCGCATGCCAATCTTCTGCGTAAGCCTCTCCAGCTATACGTCCTCCACCGTTCTCTCCCTTTATGTCTATATCCCGCATAAAGAACCTGACAGAAAACAGAGGAACGTATCCATCGTTGACAACGCGGAATGGAGTTGAAAATGGATCGTTTGGATCAATTGGGGAATCATTTGAAACGGAAAGGCGCGGGAAAAGCGCTATTACCGCGACAATCCCCCCGAGTAGAGTGGCGACGCCAAGCGTTACGCCAAGCGTTGATATTCGCGGGGTCTTTCGCCCTGCCTTTTGTCTTTGTTTTTTTGGTTTGGGTTGTTTTATTGCTTTGTTTGACATCGCCCGCCCGTAGGTGAAATTGTAACACAAAAAGTTCTTGACAAGTCTGACATTCTGTAATACATTTAGTGACAGGCAAACGTACTCAGCGCCGAAAAGCAAACCGCGATAATCGCAGCCTTGGCCGAAGGTTCCAGCATTCGCTCGATTGAGCGGATTACGGGCGTTCACCGCGATACGATCATGCGGTTAGGCGTTCGCGTGGGGCAGGGCTGCACGGCTCTGCTAGATGAGAAAATGCGGAACCTTCCGTGCCGTTTACTCCAGTTCGATGAGGTATGGGGTTTCATCGGTAAGAAAGAGCGGCATTGCCGCGTGGATGATAATCCTGAATACGGCGATGTCTGGACGTTCTGCGCGATTGATTCTGAGACAAAGCTAGTGCTATCGTTCAAGTGCGAAAAGCGTAACGCGGAAACGGCGAATGCCTTTGTACAGGACATCGCCAACCGGGTTCGCAATCGCGTGCAAATCTCAACCGATGCATTAGGCGCATACGGCGAAGCGATTGAGCGAGCCTTCGGAGCGGACGTTGACTACGGCCAGATCGTGAAAGTCTACGTCCACGATTCTGCACACCATCCAGAGCGGCAATACAGTGCTCGATCATTCGCCTCTGCATACCGTAGGCCAATTGCTGGCAATCCTGAGATGGAGTTAGTCTCTACGAGCCATGTAGAACGCCTCAATGCCACTACTCGGCTCCATGTGAAACGGCTCTCGCGCCTCACGCTGGCGTTCAGCAAGAAGCTGGATAACTTCAAGGCAGCCGTTGGGCTGCACTTCGCCTATTACAATTTCGTTCGCCGTCACAATACGCTACGATGCACTCCGGCAATGGCAGCCGGAATTGAGCGGGATTTTTGGACAGTTGGGGATTTACTGGAGGCTACAGTATGACGGAGGACGAAAAACGTCAGCAGAAGGCAATGCTGCTACTGGAGCATCAAGAAGCTGAGGAAAATCTGGCCCATCTCGAAGAGAAAGCCAAGAGAGTTTCCCAAAGGATTATGGCTGTTGCGGAGTGGCTAGAGCGCGCTTCTCAGCGAGGGAGCGACCTAAATCGAGACAAGATTTGGATTCCTAAACTCGGAGATGTAAACTTTCTGGCCGATCCAGAGTTCGGAATGGCGATGGATTTTGAGGCAGCAAAGACATTATTTCAGGAAGTAAGAGATGCAAAGGATAAGTTTGGCGAATTAACGAAGCGCAAACAGTCGCTGGGGCTTAAGTGAACGATTACATCAAAGAACTGCGAGATGTAATTCGGCGGCTACACGGTGTCGAATCAGAACACATTGAGAGCGTGCCAGTGAAAGAAGTGTTTCAAGGGCAGACGGTTTGGGAAGGCATTGTTGAGGTATTCGACCTAGCAGGACATCCGACGGCGCATCGGGTTTACGCATGGGCGCATGAGACGGATGACCCAGAAAAACCGATTCGACACGTCACGGTACTACATCTTCATCCCATCAAATCGGCTCAAGATGCGGTAAGAGCCGCAATCATGCAAGAGGCGAGGAACCTTGGCACAGAAGAAAGCTAAAATCGGGCGGCCCAAGCTACCCAAAGGCGAAGCAAAGGGCAGGATCGTGCCTGTGCGCTTCACAGCAGACGATATAAAGGCTATCGCAGCCCAAGCGAAGGCCAGCAAGCAGAACGTTTCGGAATGGATTCGAAGCACGCTGAGGGCCGCTGCCAATGCCTGAGAAATTCAAATTAGGACACTACCAACCACTGTGGTGGCGCCGATTAGTTTCTGACCGCCGTGGCGGTGCCGTATCGGGGCAGTTGCTGGATCAGGTGCTGACCGACTAGAACGGAATTGTTGATTGTCATTTTTGAATGAAAAGCTACAGAAGGCGGCTTTGAAATTTGTCCGCGGGGGGTTTGACTCAACAATCAACCTTCAAAAATCAAACAGTTGATTTGTTGTCACTTCTCTTCGTCGATCTTGATGCGCAGCGACTTGAGAAACTTGAGATCCTGTTCGCTGATCTTGAACTCGGGATTGGTGGAAAGAGTGGTTACGAGAGAAGTCTTGTCAGAGGATTTTTCGCCTTGCTTGCTTACGCCGATCGTGGCTTCGAGTACCAGGAAAACGTCGTAGCCGCCTTCTTTGATGCGGGAGACAACTTCGGCGATTGCTTCAGAGTCAGAAAGAGATTCGTTTATGGCTTCGCCGAGTTCTTTCATCAGTTGCTTAAGTTGTTGATCCACGTGGTCCCCCTGTTGAAATCACCTAAATCATGCTTTCCGCGCGAGTCGCGCGCACATCCAAATATTCGGCCTCGACGCTGGTTGTGCCGTCGGTTGCGGTATTGTACTCGGTCCATAACGATTCCAACTGCGCAGCCAGAGCGGTTTGTCCTGCCTCGTCCAGTCGTAAGAATGCCGTCTGTGTAGGTCCGAAGTGCCGGCGGAAGAATTCGACCACTTCTTTTGGCATGAACGGAAACTTGAACTGCGCTCTCTGCCGGACCAAATTCAGAGTTGAAGTGGTATTGGAAAATCTCTGGCGAACCGTTTGCTCATCGCCCCAAAGCACTGGAGGCGGAACAGAAGGCGGGGGCGGTACCATTTTGGCGGTGACCTGAAACGACCTCCCAACAAAGCCTTCGGGAGTCCAGTTTGCCATGGCAATCAATCCCCCCGGTTTGCACACCCTAACCAACTCGGCGGCGACTCGATCAGGTCGAGGGGCGAACATGGCGCCGAACATGGTCAGCACGACGTCGAACGAGTGATCGGAGTAGGGGAGCTCTTCTGCGTCGCCTTCATCAAACTCGATTTCCAAACCTTCGGCGGCAGCCCGCTTGCGTGCTTGCAAGAGCAGATTTGGCGCGATGTCAACGCCCGTTACCGACGCGCCGGCGCGTGACGCGGGAATTGCGGTGTTTCCGGTGCCACAGGCGACGTCGAGAACGCGAGCGCCAGACGCGATCCCGAGCCCTTTAACAAACTTTTCAGCCTCTGCTGCGGTAACGCTCGCGATCTGGCCGAAATCTCCCGCCATCCAGCTCGCTTTCAGGCCGGACTTCAGCTTTGCGAAATCGGGAGTGGCTATGGACATCCGGCTTCCTTGTGCTTTAGATGCCGATCGCAAGCTAACGGTTCGCTCGGCGACAGGCTGCGCCATTGTAGCGCCAGAGACTGTTAAAATCGAGGCCGTGAGCAAGGTTTCCGCGGCACGAAGGCTGGGAATAGTTGCCCGGGTAGCAGGACGTTTGGCGGGGCAGCATGCCGAACGCAGTCGCGCAATCCGCGCAATGAAGGCGGCGGTGCGTACTACAGCGCGATCGTTCGGGCGCGTCCTGCACCGGCTTTGGCTTGAGGTAACAGGGTTTGTTTTCCTCGCGATGGCCGCCCTTGGCGGCGTCGCGTTGGCGCACGAATATGCAAAATACCAGGCAGGACGAGTAGGATCAGCTCGGGTGGTGGTTGCAATTTGTTTCACCGTGACGTTTGCCTGGTTCGGAGTGACTTCGTTTTGGAGAGTGAAGAAGAAGGGATAGCTTGTCCACCCTCGCCCCAATAAGTGCGAATAGGCTTCGCTTTGATTGCCGCTGCTCCGGAATGCACAGGTTCCTGTTTTTCTCGGATGACCACTCAGCCGTTGGCGGTTTAAGAGAATGATTTGATGACGGGGAATCTCAAAACGCAAGTTTCTGGTGACCAGGCTTCGGCCTCGAAGTCTGGTGCCTCTGCTGACTCGGCTGCCGAGCTCGAAGACTCCTCTCACATTCCGGTGAAGCCGCTTTATACGCCTGCCGACGTTAAGGGCTCGGACTACGAGCATGAAATAGGGTATCCCGGCGAATATCCCTTTACCCGCGGAGTGCAGGCCACGATGTACCGCGGGCGTTTGTGGACCATGCGGCAGTATGCCGGCATGGGAGACGCCGAGGAGTCGAACAAGCGCTACAAATATTTGCTGGCCCACGGCACGACCGGCCTCTCGGTGGCGTTTGATCTGCCCACGCAGATTGGGCTGGACTCGGATAACCCGCTGGCTGCAGGCGAAGTGGGCAAGGTGGGCGTGGCGATTGATTCCATCGAGGACATGGAACGCCTATTCGATGGCATCGATCTCACCCAGATTTCTACCTCGATGACTATCAATGCGACGGCGTCGATCCTGCTGGCGTTGTATGTGGCGGTGGCGCGTCGCCGCGGCGCGGAGATCCGCAAACTTTCTGGGACGGTGCAGAACGATGTGCTCAAGGAATATATAGCGCGGGGGACATATATCTATCCGCCGCAGCAGGCGATGCGGGTCATTACCGATATGTTTGCCTGGGCGAATGAGCACGTGCCCGAGTGGAACACGATTTCGATATCGGGCTATCACATGCGCGAGGCGGGATCGACGGCCGTCCAGGAAGTGGCGTTTACCCTGGGCAACGGCATGGCCTACGTGCAGGCGGCGATCAATGCCGGGCTTGACGTGGACAAATTCGCGCCCCGACTCTCGTTCTTTTTCAACGCGCACAATAACTTTTTGGAGGAAGTTGCGAAGTTCCGCGCGGCACGGCGGATGTGGGCGCGCATCATGCGCCAGTACTTCAAGGCGGAGAATCCACGGTCATGGATGCTGCGCTTTCACACCCAGACCGCGGGCTCGACTCTCACGGCGCAGCAGCCGGAGAATAATATTGTCCGCACGGCAATTCAGGCGCTGGCCGCGGTGATGGGCGGCACGCAGTCGTTGCATACGAATTCGTACGACGAAGCATTAGCGCTGCCGACCGAGCAGGCGGCTCGAATCGCATTGCGGACACAACAAATCATCGCCTACGAATCGGGCGCGCCGCAGACGATCGATCCGCTGGCCGGTTCTTACCACGTCGAGACTCTTACCAATGAGATCGAGAAACACGCGGCGGAGTATCTGGGGAAGATTGAAGCGCTGGGCGGCATGCTTAAGGCAATTGAGCGCGGTTACGTGCAGCAGCAGATCCAGAACGCCGCGTACGAGTATCAACAGGCTGTCGACCGGGAGCAGGCGATCGTTGTCGGAGTGAACCGGTTCACGGTGGAAGGGGAAAAACCGATTCCCATCCAGCGAATTGATCCGGCGCTTGAGTCGAAGCAAGTGGAGCGGCTGCGGGCGCTGCGGGCGTGGCGGAATGAGCAGCCATGGAAAGACGCTTTAACTCAAGTTGGCGAAGCAGCCCGCTCGGGCGCGAATCTGATGCCGCGGATTGTGGCGGCAGTTGAGGCAAATGCGACAGTCGGAGAGATTTCCGACGCGATGCGGAAGGTATTTGGCGAGTACAAGGAAGCAGTGGTAATCTAGCGACCCTCCGAGTTTCTGGTACCGGATTCATCACACATCTCAAGGTTAAAGGACTTTCCATGCGGCGTATCTCGACATGGTTGCTGACGGTCCCGCTATTTTGCATGCTCTCGTCATCCTTTGCGGACGATCACAAAGCGAGCAAGACGAAGACCCAGCCATCCGCAACAAAGCCTGGGCTTGATGGCTTTGACGACTTCGTGGCTCAGGCACTGAAAGACTGGAAGGTTCCGGGAGTAGCCGTTGCGGTGGTGCAGGGCGACAAAGTAATTCTGCTGAAGGGATACGGCTACCGCGATGCTGAAAAGCAATTGCCGGTGACGCCGAATACTCTATTCGCCATCGGCTCGATCACCAAATCTTTCACCGTGAGCACGCTGGGCATGGAGATGGACGAAGGCAAAGTGGATTGGGACCAACCGGTCCGCGAGTACCTGCCGACGTTTAAAATGTACGACCCGGTTCTGACGGACCAGATGGTGGTTCGCGATCTGATTACGCATCGCAGCGGATTGCCGCGCCATGACCTGGTCTGGTATAGCTCAGATTTTCCCCGTGAAGATCTGATCCAGCGTCTGCAGTTTCTCGAGCCCAACAAGCCCCTGCGCAGCCGATTCCAATACAACAATTTGATGTTCATGACGGCCGGTTACATTACGGGACAACTGAATGGCAAGAACTGGGAAGATACCATCCGCGAACGCGTGCTTACTCCGCTGGGAATGAATGGGACCACGTTCTCCGTCAAGGACTCGCAGAACGCTCCGGACTTTGCCCAGCCTTACCGCAAGGGATTTGACGTGAAGTCGGAAGTGAAGCGGATTCCTTTTGACCAGCAATGTCCTGATCGTTGCGCCATCGGTCCGGCGGGAGAGATCAACAGCAACGTTGCCGACATGAGCCGATATCTGCTTTTCCATCTCAACAAAGGAAAGCTTGAGGGCAAAGTGCTGCTCTCGTCGAACAATGCGGTCCAGATGCAGACGCCGCAAATGGTGATTCAGGGCGCGCCCGATTACAAAGAGGAGAGCGAGACCAGTTACGGGATGGGATTTTTTATCTCCGCTTATCGCGGACATAAGAACGTGGGGCACGGCGGTAACCTTGACGGGTTCAGCGCCGCGCTGGCCTTCCTGCCGGACGATGGAATCGGTGTGGTCGTGCTGTCGAACCTCGACGGCACGGCGCTGCCGCAGGCGATTGTATATAACGTTTTCGACCGCCTGCTCGGCCTTGACCAGGTGCCCTGGAGCCAGCGCTATCTGGAGCAAGAGGTGAAGGCGAAGGCATCCATGCAAGAGGCGAAGAACAAAGGGTACACGCCCCACAAGATGGGAACGCATCCCTCGCACGATTTGAAAGACTACGTGGGCGACTACGGAAATTCAGGATACGGTGTGGTTTCCATCGCCGAGGATGGCGCCGGATTCAAGATGACGGTGAACCGCATCACCAGGCGCGTGGAACATCTCCACTACGACGTGTTCCAGGTCCCTGAGGATCCCTTTGATGAGTTTGCGCGCGCGAAAGTCATGTTTCTCTCCGACGCGAACGGAGATATTTCCAGTCTATCGTTGCCCCTTGAGACCAATGTCAAAGATATTTTATTTACGCGCCTTCCGGAGCAGCAGCTGACGGATAGAAAATTCGTCGAAGCATTCACCGGACAATGGGAGATCCCCGGAAGTCCTACGCCGCTCACGATTTCTCTGCGCGGCGACCACACGCTGGTTGCCAGCAATCCCGGAGAGCCGGACGTAGAGCTGATTCCGAAGCGAGGTACGACATTCGATATGAAGGGTCAGAACGGTGTAACCATCGAGTTCAAACAAGACGCCAGCGGAAAGGTCAATGAGGCTGCGCTCGATGACAATGGAACCGCGGTGGTGCTCAAGAGAAAGTAAGGGTCCGAGAACTCGCTTGGCTATGATTGCCTCGCCGCTTTCGGTGGCACATCGTGGCGCGGCCGTATTCCTCATGGGTATGCGCAGGCCGCTCCGGATGGTCGGCAGCATTTTCGCTGCCTTCGACTGCCGCGCTCTCCCCAGACTGATTCGTGTCCGAGAGCTCTTCCGTGCTTTCCGCAGCGGCATCTGCTATAGGGGAAAGCCGTTGCGAGCCTCCGGACTGTCCGGCACTGCGCGCCCTAGCTGGGCGGGATCTCTCCCCAATTCATCGGCTTGAGCTTGGTTGCCTGATCTCTTCATTTCTTGCCCCATTGCGGATTCTGTCGCGCTTTGATTTCGCTGATTAGTTACAGGCACTCTTGTGGGTTGGGATGTTGCTGGCGGAATTCGACTTAAGGAGAACTGAATACTGTGCACCGGTCTGCACGCGGGATTCCGATGCAAGGGTAGGCGGCGAAAATTACGCGACTTAGTCCGAGGAGGTCTTGTAGTCGCAGGCGTCGCGGCAGTCGACGCAGTACAAAAGGCCGTCCTGGCAAAGCCGCACCTCCATCTCCGACTGGCAGAGGCAGCAATACTTCTCGCACCGACACTGGCTTTCTGGCTGCTCACATTGGGCGCAGCGGTACTTGGAGGTGCTGGTTTCGGCGGCCACGAGGCCAATGTAGCGCGCTAAACGCCGGCGGTAAACATATCGTTAGTAACCCCGTTGGGCTGATCGAGGTATGGGGATTGGTAGTGCACACCATACTTCCTGCTGTCGTGGGCGAGTCGATGGTGCCATATAATTCTTGGCAATGACCTTCCAACAGCTTCTGGATGGTGCGGAGATTCTCTGGCAAAGCGGAGACCCGGGAGTGAGCGGTGTCGAATATGACTCTCGGCGCGTGAAGTCGGGATGTGTGTTTGTAGCCATGCGCGGAGAGAGCAGCGACGGGAACCGCTTTATTGATCAGGCGATCAAGGCCGGCGCCGTAGGCGTGGTCACGGATTCGGCCGCGGAGAAGGCGCGGGACAAGGTAGCGTGGGCGGTAGTACCGCACGGCAGGCGAGCACTGGCGCGATTGAGCGCGAACTTTTACAAGAAGCCGGCGGAGCGGTTGGCCGTGACCGGCATCACCGGGACGAACGGGAAAACTACAATAGCGTTCCTGGTGGAATCGATTTTGGCGGCAGCGGGGCGCAAAAGCGCGCTGATCGGAACGATTGAGTATCACGTGGCCGGCAAAGTTCTGCCCGCGCCACATACCACCCCCGAGGCGCTGGATCTCAACCGAATCCTGAATGAATCGCTGGGGCAGGGCGCAACCGACGCGGTGATGGAGGTGTCGTCTCATGCGTTGGCGCAGGAGCGTGTGTTTGGCGTGCCGTTTGATGTGGCGGTCTTTACCAATCTTACGCGGGATCACCTCGACTACCACAAAACCATGGACGAATACTTTGCGTCTAAGCGAGTTTTGTTTGCGGGATGTGGCACCGATGCACCACGTGCCGCTGTGCTAAATGTGGATGACGAGTTTGGTGTGAAGCTGGCGGAGTTCAGCCGCAAGCGCAGCGCGCTTGTGTTGAAGTATGGATGGGCGCGCGGCCACTTGCATGCGGACACAGTGGAAATTACTCCACGAGGCACGCGCTTTGATCTGATCACTCCGGAAGACAAGATTCCAGTTTTCTCGCCACTGATTGGCCGGGTGAACGTATACAACATTCTCGCCGCGGCCGGCGCTGCCTATGCGCGCAAGTGCCCAGCTGAGGCGATTGCTAAAGGGATCGAGAAATTGACGCGCGTGCCAGGACGGTTTGAGCGCGTGGACTGTGGGCAGCCCTTTACCGTGGTGGTGGACTACGCGCACACCGATGACGCGCTGCGCAATCTGACGGCGCTGGCGCGAGAATTCGTTTCGCAGAACGGATCGACGGGTCGCGTGCTCACGCTCTTTGGCTGCGGAGGAGACCGGGATCGGACGAAGCGTCCGCTCATGGGCGAGGTGGCCGGGCGGGGCAGCGATTTCGTGGTGCTGACTTCTGACAATCCACGCAGTGAAGATCCATGCTCCATCATGAATGATGCGCTGGTCGGTTTGCAGAAGACTAGCGCGAAATACGCGGTGGAGACGGAGCGCAAGAAAGCCATTGTGCTGGCGATTGGCGAGGCGCGGCCGGGCGACATTGTTCTGCTGGCGGGCAAGGGACATGAAAAGATGCAGGTCACGCGGGAGGGAGCGCGTGCTTTTGATGACGTGGAAGTGGCGCGCGAGGCGTTGCGGCTGGCGGGATTCGATTGCGAGTCTGCAGGCGCGGTTGCCGGGACGCGAACATGAGACTGCCGCTGGCGAGAATCGGCGAGTTCATTGCGGCCACCGGCAAGCACGTGGCTGATGATGTTGCGCTGGGATACTCCAACGACTCGCGGACGGTACAGCCCGGTGAGCTTTTCTTTGCGGTGAAAGGGGAACGGTTGGACGGCCACGATTTTGTAGAGCAGGCGCTGAAGAAAGGCGCTGCGGCTGCCGTGGTGCGTAGAAGTGATTTGTCGCGCTATGGCAGCGAGGCGCGATTGCTTGCGGTAAATGACACGTTGGCCGCGCTTCAGACTCTGGCCACGGCGGTGCGCAAGCGCTGGGGAAAGGCGCTGATCGCGGTCACGGGCTCGGCGGGAAAGACCACCACCAAAGAAGCGATCGCGCACGTTTTGGCCTCACGCTTTCGCGTGCTGAAGTCGGAGGCAAACTTTAACAATCATTTTGGATTGCCGCTGATGCTATTGAAGCTGGAACCAGAACACGAGGTAGCGGTGATCGAGATGGGAATGTCGCACGCCGGGGAAATTCGGGCGCTGGCTAAAATTGCGCAGCCGGAGATTGGGGTGGTGACCAACGTGGCGCCGGTGCACTTGGAGTTTTTCGATTCCCTGGCGGCGATCGCGAGGGCAAAGTATGAATTGATTGAATCCCTACCAGCGGGCTCGACCGCGGTTCTGAATGCGGATGACGATTACGTTTCGCAGTTCGGTCGCGATTTCCATGGCAAGGTCGTAATGTATGGCACGCGGCCTGAAGCCGACGTACGCGCAGAGAATATTGTGGCATGCGGGGCAGAAGGTTCGGAGTTCGATGTCTTGGTGAACGGTTTCCGTGAGCATACCCGCCTTCCGCTGGTGGGAGCGCACAACATTCTTAATGCTCTGGCCGCGGTGGCTGTTGGTATGGAGCGCGGACTGAAACCATCGGACACGGTCAGTGCTTTGGCGACGCTGACGCCGGCAGACAAGCGGGGCGAGGTCGTCCAACTGGGTAACATCACGGTGATCAACGATTGCTACAATTCCAATCCGAAGGCGTTAAGCGCAATGATGGATGCGTTAGCCGCAATGCCGGCGAAACGACGGATCGTTGTGGCGGGCGAGATGCTCGAGCTTGGTCCGGCAAGCGAGGAAATGCATCGGCATGCTGGCGAGCATGCTGCGAAAAATAAAATTGATGTTGTGGTGGGGGTGCGCGGGCAGGCACAGGCTTTGGTAGAGCAGGCGCGCCGTGCGGGAGCGCGCGCGGAGTTCGTGGCGACTCCGGAGGAAGCGGGGGAGTGGCTGGCGCGCGAGACGCGAGACGGCGATGTTGTTTTGTTGAAGGCTTCACGCGGAGTGAAGTTGGAAAGAGCCGTGGAGGTTTGGCAGGCGCGTCGCGATGGCGGAAACTGAGATTGCGAAGCGATTCGGAGGCTGATTGCTCTATTGGCTGCTGTATTTGAAGCTACAACATTATTTTCCGCCATTCCGCATTTTCCGCTACCTGACTTTCCGCACCGGTTTTGCCAGTCTCACCGCACTGTTTACCGCGCTTATCGTTGGTCCGCTCGTGATCGGGCGGCTGCGTGAATTCCAGATCGGACAATACATTCGCGAGGAGGGCCCCCAGGATCATCAAAAAAAAGCCGGCACACCGACCATGGGCGGGTTGCTGATTGCAATTGCCATCGTGGTGCCGACGCTGCTTTGGGCGGACCTGAGCAATCGTTTTGTCTGGATTGCGGTGTTCGCCACCTGCGCGTTCGCCGCCATTGGATTCGCCGATGACTATATTAAGGTGGCGCACCGCCGGAACCTGGGTTTGACCAGCCGAGGGAAGCTGGGTCTGCAGATTGCAGCCAGCGTTGTGATTGCCGTGATGCTGATTGCGATGCAGACCTACGCGATGTATTCGACCAAGCTCATCGTGCCATTCTTCAAGCAGTTCCATCCAGATCTAGTGGTGCAAAGGCTGGGATACTATCCGCATCTGTGGCCGCTGGCGTTTCTGCCCTTCATTGCGTTTGTAGCTTTCGTGATTGTGGGCGCGAGCAATGCGGTGAATCTTACGGATGGGCTCGACGGACTCGCGATTGGCTGCACCGTGATCGCGGCGGGAGCTCTCACAGTGCTCACCTATGTGAGCGGCCATGCCACATTTTCCACCTACCTTGAACTGCCCAGAATGCCGCAGGTCGGCGAGTTGACAATTTTCTGCGGAGCGATGGTGGGTTCGGCGATTGGATTCTTGTGGTACAACGCGCATCCGGCGGAAGTGTTCATGGGGGACGTGGGATCGCTGGCGCTGGGCGGTGCAATCGGCACCGTCGCAGTGGTGATCAAGCAAGAGTTGCTATTGCCGTTCATCGGCGGCGTGTTTGTGATTGAGGCGCTCTCGGTGATCCTGCAAGTGGGATCATACAAACTGCGCAAAAAGCGGATTTTCAAGATGGCCCCGATTCATCATCACTTTGAATTGATCGGCTGGTCAGAGTCGAAGATTATTGTGCGCTTCTGGATCGCGTCGCTGGTGTTTGCCCTGTTCGCACTGACGACGCTGAAGTTGCGATAGGGCCGCCAACCCTGGAAAAGAATGGTTGATTGTTGAGTTTTGATTGTTGAATGAAAAACATAACGGGATTTTCTCGAGAAGGGTCAGATTCTAAAATCAACAATCAAAAATCAACAATTGACAGCATGGATCTCCACGGTAAACGCGTGCTTGTGGTCGGTCTCGGCAAGTCCGGGGTGGCGTCGGCTCTGTTTTTAAAAGCACACGGCGCGCGGGTCACCGTTTCCGATACCAAGACCGGCGACGAGCTGCACAGCGAAATTCCCGTGCTGCTCGATCATGGGATTACGGTCGAGACTGGCGGCCACGGCGAGCGTACTTTTCGAGGACAGGATCTGATCGTGGTCAGTCCAGGTATTCCCTTGGACGCCCCAGCCCTCGTGCAGGCACGCGCACTGGGCGGCTCCGTGATTGGCGAGATGGAGCTGGCCGCGCGGTTTCTGCGCGGGCCAATCGTTGCCATTACCGGATCAAACGGCAAGACGACGACGACCACTCTCACGGGCGAGATTATGACTGCAGGAGGCTTTTCAGCTTTGGTGGGTGGCAACATTGGGACCCCGGCAATTGCTCTGGCGGAGCGGGCCACACCGGAGAGCGTGATTGTGCTTGAAGTGTCGAGCTTTCAGTTGGAGACGATTCACAGCTTCCGGCCGAAAGTTGCCGTGATCTTGAACGTCACGCCCGATCACCTGGACCGCCACCGGACGTTCGAGGCTTATGTCGATGCCAAAGCGAGGATTCTCGAGAATCAACAGAGCGCAGACTTGGCCGTGCTCAATGCCGCCGATCCAACCTGCGTTGCCATGGCTGCTCGAACAAAGGCGCAGGTGTTCTGGTTCAGCCGTCAGAAGGAAGTGCAGCAAGGGGCCTGGGTGCTTGATGGAAACATTTTGTTTCGTGAGGGAGCGCAGCAGCGCGAGATCATGCTCGTCTCAGAGATTCCGCTGAAGGGTGCGCACAATCTGGAGAACGTGCTGGCGGCGGTTTGCGCGGGTGCGCTGATGGGATGTGCTGCAGAGAAAATTCGGCAGGCCGTGCGCGAGTTCAAGGCGGTGGAGCATCGGCTGGAACATGTGGCGACGATTCGCGGCGTGGATTACTACAACGACTCCAAGGCCACGAATGTGGATGCAACGATCAAGGCGCTGGAGTCGTTTCCGGCAAACATCCACCTCATTCTTGGGGGCAAGGACAAGGGCAGCGACTACACCTTGCTCAACGATCTGTTGCGCCAGCGCGTGAAGCGCGTCTACACGATCGGCGCGGCGGCAGCGAAGATCGAATCGCAAATTAAAGGGGTTGAAGTCGTGCACGCCGACACTGTGGAGAACGCCCTTCGAAAAGCGAACGCTGTGGCCGAGCCGGGCGATGTGGTGCTGCTGGCTCCGGCGTGCGCCAGCTTCGATCAGTTCAAGAATTACGAGCAGCGGGGGCAAGTGTTCAAAGAGATCGTGCGGGCGCTGTCCGCGGAAGTTGTGGGGACGTGAGTCTCTTTCACCATGGAGTGCCACTGGTTCGGCATTGCCCGGGAACGGTTTAGTTCTCGGTCCGCAAATTTGCGAATCAAGCAAAAAACCAGTGCGATCGGTGCATATCAATCTGCAAATCCTTGCAGACTTGCGAAAGGGCCCGCCGGTGGCGGGTTTTGGACCCGGAACGACTGGG
Organism: Acidobacteriota bacterium; assembly: GCA_003225005.1. Taxonomy (GTDB): domain Bacteria; phylum Acidobacteriota; class Terriglobia; order Terriglobales; family Acidobacteriaceae; genus Sulfotelmatobacter. The sequence continues at coordinate 74,731 of QIAN01000306.1, forward strand.
AGCAGCGAGACGACTCGCGCCAGGGAACCACGGTAGTCAACTTGCCGGAGTGAATTCCACGACAAGAATCCTCCGGATTTCGCTGACTTCGTGGTGAAATAAATCTCCCATGGCAAAGCGAGTGAGCGTGGATCGCTGGTTGTTTACCGTCACCATGCTGCTGGTGTTTGTGGGGTTGGTGATGGTGTTCTCGGCGTCGGCGGTGATGGCTAAGGACAAGTATGGTTCGCCGTATGCGTTTCTGTTGAGACAGGTGTTGTGGGCGGTGGCGGGACTGGTCGCGATGGTGGTGGCGATGCGCGTGGATTACCGCCGCTACAAAAGTCCGGCGGTAGTTTTTTCTCTGATGGGATTGACCACGTTACTCCTGATCTCTGTCTTTTTTCTAGATCGCTCGCACAATACTCACCGTTGGATCCGTGGAGGTGGTTTCTCGCTGCAACCTTCCGAGTTGGCCAAGCCGGTACTGATTCTGTTTCTTGCTTATTTTCTCGAAGGCCGTACCAGGAGCATGGACGACTGGCGCAATACGTTGCTTCCGGCGGCCGCGCCCGTGCTGGTTTTTCTAGGACTTATTGTCTTGCAGCCCGATTTGGGTACGGCCATCGCCTGTTCGGCAATCGCCGCGTGCATTCTTTTTGTGGCAGAGATGCGCATGAGGTATTTCGGTTATGCATTCGGAGCTGCGCTGCTGCCGCTGTACTTACTGATTTTTCACGTGAGTTGGCGGCGCGGCCGCATTTTAGCGTTTCTGAATCCGTACGCCGACCGGCAAGGGACGGGATTTCATATTATTCAATCACTGATTGCCGTGGCGACCGGCGGAGTGACAGGAACGGGGTTGATGGAGGGCAAACAGAAGTTGTTTTATCTGCCGGAGCCGCATACTGATTTTATTTTTGCGGTGACTGCGGAAGAGTTGGGCCTGGTGGGAGCGATGTTCGTGGTGACGCTGTTTGCCATCTTTCTGTGGCGCGGGATGCGGGCTTCAGGGCGGACGGAAGATATCTTTGGACGCTATCTGGCGGTCGGCATCACCAGCATGGTGGTCTTGCAGGCGTTCCTCAACATCAGCGTGGTTTTGGGGATGATGCCGACGAAGGGGATACCTCTGCCGCTGGTGTCGTACGGGGGGTCGTCGTTGTTTGTGACGCTGGCGTGCGTGGGTGTGCTGCTTAATATTACAAAGCAGGCGGAATGAGAACCTGCAATTGTTGATTGCCGATTTTTGATGGTTGATTAGTACCGCCGGCGTTAGCAATCCGTCAGAGCTTGGGCCTTTCAATCAGCAATCGACAAGCAAAAATCAACCATTCCTTCCGATGGCCCGCAGCACTCCCTGGTTTATAGTCACCTCATGCGTGCCATTCTGGCGGGCGGCGGGACGGGCGGACATGTGATTCCCGCGCTTGCCATCGCCAACGAACTCAAGAAAAGTTATGGCGCGGAAGTCTTGTTCATCGGCACAGCGCGCGGCATTGAGAACCGGCTAGTCCCGGCGGCGGGATATCCGCTGCAACTGGTGCGGGTGGGGGCGCTGAAAAATGTCAGCCTGATGACGCGGGCGAGGACAGCCTTCGATTTGCCTCGGGCGGTTTGGGATGCCGGGCGCATGCTGAACGAGTTTGCGCCTGACGTTGTGATTGGCGTGGGCGGATACGCTTCAGGCCCCACGATGATGGCTGCGGTGGTGAAGCACATTCCTACGTTGGCATTTGAGCCCAATGTGGTGCCCGGATTGGCTAACCGTGTGGTAGCGCGATTCGTGTCGGCGGCGGCGGTGCATTTTGAAGAGACGGCCAAATATTTTCGGTACGCTGAAGTGACAGGCGTTCCGGTGCGACAGGCATTCTTTGAGATGGGCGTCCGGCCACGGGATGGTGCTCGAACCTTGCTTGTATTCGGCGGAAGCCAGGGAGCGCACGCGATCAATGAAGCGATGATCCGATGTTGGCCAGCGCTGCTGCGGCAGACGCCGGGGATTCACATCATCCACCAGACCGGTGAGCGCCACCATAACGACGTGCTGGCCGCCTATGACAAGTTGGGCGACGCGGCTGAGGTTTTCAAGTTTATTGAGGATATGCCGGCGGCATTTGCGCGCGCGGATTTGCTGATCTGCCGGTCGGGCGCGAGCACGGTGGCGGAAATTGCGGCGGGGGGGAAGCCCGCGATTTTTGTGCCGTTCCCGCGGGCGGCGGACGATCATCAACGGGTAAATGCCGAGGCGCTCGAACGAGCGGGAGCCGCTGTGGTGGTAGAGGAGTCGAAGCTGGATGGCGTTTGGCTGGTGGAGACAGTGGCAGCATTGCTTGGCGATCAGGCCAGGCTGCAGCGGATGAGTGCGGCGGCACGGAGCCTGGCGCATCCGAATGCAGCCCGTGATATTGCGGCGATGGCGGCGCGATTGGCCGGGGTTGGGGAATCGGATTCTCGCTGAGAATTTCAATACGAGCTCGATAGGTTGAGAGTCATGAGAGAACTCCTGGATGAGATGGTGGCGCTGCCCAGTTCGAAGCGTCCTTCGACGGCGCAACTGCTTCGCGTTCCCCCGAGCACGTGCTGCGCTCAGGATGACGATATACGAGTGATCGCAAAAGCGGCTTCACTGGTTTGGGTTGGATCCGCGTAAATGGTGGCCAAGGAGTTGATATGTTTGCCAAGATTCAGCGCATACATTTCGTGGGCATTGGGGGCATCGGCATGAGCGGGATTGCCGAGGTGTTGCTGAATTTGGGCTACAAGGTCTCGGGATCGGATCTGAAAAGCTCTGCCGTGACCCAGCGTCTGGCCGGATTGGGCGCGGCGGTGTTCGACAGGCACGCAGCAGAAAACATAAACGGAGCGGAGGTCGTGGTTACGAGTTCGGCGATCCCTGAAGAGAATCTTGAGGTTGCCGAGGCGCGCAAACTTCACATCCCAGTGATTCCGCGGGCGGAGATGCTGGCGGAGTTGATGCGGCTGAAGTACGGCATTGCTGTCGCGGGCATGCACGGCAAGACCACCACGACGTCGATGGTCGCGGCGGTGCTTGCGGGGGGCGGGCTTGATCCGACCGTGGTGGTGGGCGGCCGGGTTGACGCGATGGGATCGAATGCGCGGTTGGGGAAGTCGCAATATCTGGTCGCCGAGGCGGATGAGAGTGATCGCTCGTTTCTGAAGCTGTCACCGATTCTGGCGGTGGTGACCAACATTGATCGCGAGCACATGGATTGCTACCGCAACATGCGAGACGTGAAGAATGCGTTTCTCGAGTTTATGGACCGTGTGCCGTTTTACGGAATGGTGGTGGCATGCAACGACGATGGGCTATTGCGGCGGTTGCTGCCACGCGTGCAGCGGCGCACTCTGACTTATGGAACCAAGCGCGGCTCGGACTTTTACATCAAGCTGAATGCTGCCAATGCAGGAGGCTTGGTGAGGGGCCATGGGCAGCCTCTGAGCCGATTCAGGGTGAGCTATCGCAAACAGGATCTGGGCGAATTTACGCTGCATGTTCCGGGCGTGCACAACATTCTGAACGCTACCGCGGCGATCGCGGTCGGCATCGGCCTGGATGTTGGAGTTGAACCGATTCGTAAGGCGCTCGATCAATTTCGCGGCGTGGACCGGCGCTTTCATTTGCGCGGACAGGCGGCGGGAGTGTACGTAATTGATGACTATGGACACCATCCCACGGAAATCAAAGCTACGCTGGCGGCGGCGCGGCAGTACGGCTTCGGCAAAGTTCATGTGGTGTTTCAACCGCATCGTTACTCTCGCACTCGCGATCTGATGGAGGAATTCACGTCGGCATTTGGCGATGCGGATTCGCTGTTCGTGCTCGATATTTATGCGGCCAGCGAGAAGCCCATTGCGGGCGTCAGCGCGGATATTCTCGCGCAGCGGATCAGAGAAACGATGACCCCGAAGGTGGTGCAATACGCGGACTCATTCGCCAATGCGGTCGAGTCGGTGGCGGCGGTGGCACAAGATGGCGACATGATTTTGACGCTGGGGGCGGGCAGCGTTTCGCAGTTGGGGCCGATGATTCTGGAAAGGTTGAAGGAACGCGAAGCAGCGGGTCAAGAAACTTCGAGCACAGCCAAACTCCCATAAGCTCGAGAAAGCGAAGCTTCTTGTTGCCCTGGCCTCAACGGCTAAAACCGCCTGTAGTTTCCGAGATGAACGGCCCGGCTTAAAAAAGCTGGGCTCTTCAAAGCGAACTTTCAGAGCTGCGTTTCGAAAGCGCCTTCCCATGGTGAATCATTACGGCGTCACGACCAGTGGCAGTTCGATGAAGCTGGCTTGGGCGCCTGCGTGGTAGACACGCTGCACTGCCTTTCGGTAATCTCCTGGTTTTGCCCAGAAAATGTTGGGCACGAAGGTCTGCGGATTGCGGTCGTAGAGCGGAAACCAGCTCGATTGAATCTGAACCATGATTTTGTGACCCGGCAGGAAGACATGGTTGGCTGTGGGTAGAGTGATCCGATACGGCAGCGGCTTGTCGGGGGCGATGGGCTTGGCTGTTTCAACGCTCTCTCGATAGCGACCGCGGAAGATGTCCGCTGAGATCATCAGCTGATAGCCTCCCATGCCGGGCTGACCGGCGACCTCATCGGGATAGACGTCAATCACTTTTATTACCCAGTCTGAGTCGGTGCCGCTGGTCGAGGCGACGAGATTGGCGACCGGCTGCCCGCTCATTTTTATCGGCGTGGTCAACACATCGGAAACGAATGCGAGGACATCCGGACGGCCCGACGCTTCACGTTGGTCATCCACCAGCCACTGCGGCCAGGTCAGGCCGTTGTCGTAGCCCTCGGGCTGACTGGGACGTCGGCGGAAGGGGACGGGCTTGGCGGGATCGGAGACATATTCGTCGAAGGCCGCATCCCCGGCTTTCGGTGCGGCGAAACCCAGCTTTAGAGCCGCCTCCAGGTAGAGCGGAGTCGACTTGATCGTGCAGCCACTGGCGCAGCCGGCGGGCCAGGCGGGCAGACGCCGCCAAGCGTTTGTTCCGGTTTCAAACGCAATTACTGGCGCGACATTATCGGCGGGCGCGCCATCTTTGAGGTAGTGGTCCAGGAATGGCCGCAAGATTTGAGTGCGGAAGTATAGCCCGGTATCGCTATTGAATTGCAAAGCGCCGAGCGTGCTGCCGTCGCCAATTTCCTGACCGTGATGCCACGGTCCCAGGACCAGAAATACTTTGTCGTTGGCTGTGTCTTTTGCTTTGAGCGCCTTGTATAACGCGGGAGCGCCGTAGATATCTTCCTGGTCCCATAGGCTGTCCACCAGCATCGTCGGCACCTTCAGCGGTTGCGCGGCCAGAATGCGATCCATCGCCTGGTCCTGCCAAAAGGAATCGTAGCTGGGATGCTCCATAAGTTTCCGCCAAAAACCGATCTGCTCCATCCCGCGCCGGTGGCCGAGTTCGCCCGCCGATCCCGCCTCCATGTACACGTCGTAGTCGTCGAAGTGATTGCTCCACCATTTGGCCTTGTTCGCACGCGTCCCCACCTGTTCGTAGATGTACGGCATATTCTGCTGGCGGAAGGCGCCGTTGTGGAACCAGTCATCGCCCATCCATCCGTCGACCATGGGGTTCATGGGCACTGCGACTTTGAGCGCGGGATGCGGGTTGACGAGTGCCATCAAGGTGGTGAAGCCGTCGTAGGAGATGCCCAGGATTCCGACTTTGCCATTGCTTTCCGGGACATTGTTCACCAGCCAGTCGATAGTGTCGTAGGTGTCGGTGGCGTGATCGACCGGGGTCGGATTCAGCGGGCCGTGCAGCGGACGAGTCATCACGTAATCGCCTTCAGAACCATACTTGCCCCGCACATCCTGCACGACGCGAATGTAGCCACCGTCGACGATTACCTCAGTGGCATTGTCGTAGCCGTTCAACATTGGACCGAGGTGGGGGCTTTCAGCGTGGCTGGTCAGAGCTGTGGCGTTGTAGGGCGTGCGCGTCAGCAGGATGGGCGCGCTCTTGGCTCCCTTCGGGACTATGATGACGGTGTGCAGTTTCACGCCGTCGCGCATGGGGATCATCAGGTCGCGCTTGATGTACTCGAAGCTGTCGGTGACGGGCTGGAAGTTAGCCGGGGTTTCGCTCGGGAAGTCTGGGTAATCTGTGGGGGCCTGAGCGGCCGAGGGTTGAACCAACGACAGAGCGCCAAACAGGGGCGCCAGTAAGATCAGGGCACAAGGGCGGATGATCAGTTTCATGGGAGTTCCGCATTATAGCTTGCGAGGGCCCAAGCAGGCGAAACTCCGCGCCACCGGTGTCCGTATTTTCCATTGCTAACGGATTTGGACGGTCCTCGTCCAAAGCCTCAGATGGAGACAATGGCGATGAAACAAGGATGGTATTGGCTGGCGGCGGGCGTGATGGCACTGGGGCTGAATGGCGTGTATCACCAGGGTGGGGCGGAGTGGACGCACCGACTCGTCAATCGGTCGGCGGCTGTTGTGGCCCTGGCGTCGGGACGTGCGGAGCGATTTCTGGGCTCTGCCCGAGAGCAGACCCTGCTTTGCCGGGGCGCGACGGAGATGGCGCGCTTCCAGACGAAAATGGCGCGGACCCAGACCGTCTTCGCCCATTTCGACGCGATGACCGCGCAGCAAGAGGCTGGCTTAGCCCGGTTGGAAGCGAATCGCGCGCAGTTTGAGGCGGGTCGGGCGCGGATGGAAGCGCAGGTTGCGCGGTTGGACTACGCGTCGGCTTCGTTGAGTCCGGAGTTTGGTGCGGCCTTCGGCCCGAAGCGAATCAAGCTACCCGTGATATGTCCAAGGTTGCGGGTGAATATTCCGCGGACGTTGGTGCGAGTTCCAGCTCCGACCGTGCGGGTCGAAACAGTATCCGCAGGACCGATCTAATTTTTCTCCCTCTCCTCCAGTGAAGCGCAACGGGCGCGGCGAACCTGCCGTGCCCGAATTTTTTCGCTGACGCATCCCGATTCGCGGCGGAATCTTACTTGTAACTAATTTTTTTCGTCAGAAAGCAGCTGATTTCAGCTCGTACTCTTCAACCAAGAGTTACGCTGGAAGCTTGATTCTTACGCGCTTCGCGGCTATTTAGCAGGACATCGGTTGACCTCTCCTAGGTGGAAAACTCTTGATCCCATGCCTGTCCTGCCGTGCAAAAAACAACAAGATTTTTTCTATCTCAATTCGCGAAAAGCCGTTATAGTGAGGACACTCGGCGATTCACTGACGACAACTGACCTGAACTGATGGCGCGGAAAGCGAGCCCCACCATCTCGCAGGAGGAGTTGTATCCACCCAGCGCTCCATACGCGCGCCAGGAGCTCGACGACGCGCGTCTCGTGGACCTGGATGTGGATGAGGAATCCCCATTCTTGCGCGGACAGAAGCGCGTCTCCGCCCGCCGCAGCTCGCTTCCCAAAAAAACCGCAAATCGGCTGATCTGGGTCTCACTGGCCGCCACCGTGGTGTGTTTCGCCACCGTGGCCGCAAGCGCCTTTTACCGTTATGGCGAACGTTCCTGGCGCTTCCGAGTGGACTCGAGCGACAACATTGAAATTACGGGCACGCAAAACGTCACTAAGGGCCAGATCATGGAGGTGATGGGCGGCGACATGGGGCGCAACGTTTTTTTCATCCCCCTGGCACAGCAGAAGGCGCAATTAGAACAGATTCCATGGGTGGAATCGGCCAGCGTGATGCGCTTCGTGCCCAACCGCCTGAAAGTGGAAATTCACGAGCGCACTCCGGTGGCGTTTGCCCGTGTGGGGCCGCGAATTTCGCTGATCGACGCCAGCGGCGCGCTGATGGAGCTGACGTCGACGAAGAAGTATTCGTTTCCTGTGATTCTCGGAATGAATGCCGGCGAGCCGCTTTCGACGCGCGCGCCGCGAATGAAGGTCTACAACGAACTGGCGCGAGAGCTGGATTCAGGTGGCGCGCACTACTCGCAGGACTTGAGCGAAGTGGACTTGTCGGATCTGGAAGATGTGAAAGTGCGAGTGAATGATCCGTCGGGCGAAGTGCTGGTGCATCTGGGAGCCTCGGATTATCTGAGACGCTACAAGATTTACGTTTCCCATGCGCGGGAGTGGCGGCAGCAGTTCGACAAGCTTGAGTCGGTGGATTTGCGGTATGAGAACCAGATCATCGTGAATCCGGATTTGGAGGGCACGGCCAAGCGAGCGGCGTTGAGCCCTGCGGCGGCCAAGACGGCCATGGCCGCAGGAGTGAAGCCGGCGGCGCTGCTCAGCAAATTCGGTCCGCATGACCGGGTTGTACCCAAGCCGGCGTTTGCGCTGCCGGAGAGGAAATTGGAGGCTAAGCCCGCGGGCCACAAGGCCGTGAAAAAGATATGGGTGAGGGCCAAGCCGAGGAAGGCAAATCGTAGAACCGCGAAGTCCAGGGCCGGGGTGGCGAACAAGCCGGTAACAAAGAGGGTGGCAGCGCCGGGTCTGGCGAAGCCGGCGGCTGGAGTGCCACAGAAGCCGAGTCCGGCGATTGCGAAGGGCCAGGGCAGTGCGGGGCCGGGCGAATAAGTTTAAGGCAAAGGCGGGATAAAAGCGAAGGCAATCAAGCTTAACCACACGCTTCATGCATTGAAGACCAAGGGAATCCATAAAAGCATGGGGAATCAGCAAGGGACCTTTTTAACGGCGATTGATGTGGGCAGCGCCAAGACATGCGCGCTCATGGCGGAGGTTACCGACGTCGGCTTGCGCTATCGCGGGCACGGCGTGGCCGAGTCGCGCGGATCGCGCAAGGGTGTCATCGTTGAGCTCGACAAGGCAGTGGCTGCGATCCAGAAAGCCGTTGAAGCCGCGGAAGATATCGCGGGTGCACCCGTGGAGAACGCAATCGTCGGCATCGGTGGTGCTCATGTTCGCGGAGTCAACAGCCACGGCGGCATCAGTCTGGGCACAAGGCCGCGTGAGATTGGACGCGATGAGATCAAGCTGGCGGTGGATAAGACGCGCACGATTCCCCTGCCCGCCGACCGCGAAATTCTGCATTTGTTGCCGCAGGAATTCATCCTCGACGATCAGGCGGGCGTACACGACCCCTTGGGAATGATGGCGGCGCGGCTCGAGGTGCGGGTTCACATGGTGACGGCCGCGACGAGCGCCACGCAAAACGTGATCACCGCGGTGAACAAGGCCGGAGTCCATATCGATGACACGGTGTTTGAGCCGCTTGCCGCTGCCGATTCCGTGCTGCGTGCCGATGAACGCGAAATGGGCGTGTGCCTGGCCGACATCGGCGCGGGTTCGAGCGAGCTGGTTGTTTTTCATCAGGGTGCGGTTACTTATACCGGAGTAATTCCGGTGGGCGGCGATCACTTCACCAGTGACTTGTCGGTGGGGATGTGCACGCCGTTGGCGGAAGCGGAGAAGATCAAGAAGGCTTACGGCAACGCCATCGTGACACTCATCCCTGAGGGGAATGAGGTCGAGGTGCCGTCGGTAGGCGACCGGCCTTCGCGGCTGCTGCCGCAGCGCTTAGTGGCCGAGATTCTAGAGCCCCGGGCTCGAGAGTTATTCGAGATGTTGCGGGAGTCTCTTCGCCACGGCGGCATGTTCGAGGTTTGCCTCGCCGGAATAGTGCTGACCGGTGGCGCGTCTCGACTGCCAGGAATTTTCGACGTGGCGGAATCAGTGCTGCGGCGACCAGTGCGCCTGTCCTGGCCTATGCCGTTGGCGAAAATGCCGGCTACGTTGGCGGAGCCGGAGTTCGCCACGGTTCTGGGCATGGTGCACTACGGGCAGCGGGCGCGGATTGCGCGGGGTCTCCAGGAGGATCGCTGGGGATCGCGGCTCAAGGCGCTACTGGTGGGCAAGGGAGCCTAAAGCAGTGATCAGTGGTTCGTGATTAGTGATCAGTGGCCCGTGGTCAGTAAACCCAGACCACAACACGGGTCAGATTTACTGGCCACTGACCACTTACTTAGTTACGGCGCGAACGAGAAAAGACAATTCACACACACGGTGGACACAATGAAAAACGATTCGAAAATTCGTATCAGCTTTAACGAAGAGCCTCGCAACGATGCCAAGATTAAGGTCATCGGCGTGGGTGGCGGCGGTGGCAATGCGGTGAACCGAATGATCGATGCCGGAGTCGAAGGCATCGAGTTCATCGTGGCCAATACCGATTTGCAGGCGCTGCGCATGTCGCGGGCACCGGTCAAGCTACAGCTTGGAGTGAAGCTGACCAATGGTCTGGGTGCGGGCGCCAATCCTGAGGTCGGCCGCAAGGCCGCATTAGAAGACTCGGACAAAATCATCGAAGCGCTGGAAGGCGCTGACATGGTTTTCGTGACTACCGGCCTGGGTGGTGGCACTGGCACGGGCTCGGCTCCCATCATCGCGTCGCTGGCGTGCGAAATGGGAGCGCTTACTGTCGCCGTCGTGACCAAGCCCTTTGCGTTCGAAGGCAAACGCCGAATGGCGCAAGCCGAGCGCGGTATCAGCGAGCTGATGGAATCAGTCGACACTACTATCGTGATTCCTAACGAAAAGCTATTGGCAGTGGCGGAGAATGCCGGATTCTTCGAATCGTTCCGTATTGCCGACGATATTTTGCGGCAAGGTGTGCAGGGAATCTCGGACATCATCACCATCCCCGGGATCATCAACCGCGATTTCGCCGATGTGAAAACCATCATGGCGCGCATGGGTTATGCCGTGATGGGCACGGCGACGGCCAGTGGGCAACGCCGCGCGACGGAGGCGGCGCAACGCGCAGTTGCTTCTCCTCTCTTGGAGGCGGGTGCAATTGACGGCGCGCGCGGCATCCTCATCAACATCACTGGATCAGCGTCACTGAAGCTGGCCGAGGTGCAGCAGGCGTGCTCGATCATTCAGAGCGCGGCCCATGAAGATGCCAACATCATTTTCGGCGCGGTGATGGACGAGAAGATGAAAGATTCGGTGAAGATCACGGTGATCGCTACCGGCTTCCGCGATGCGAGCAGTGGCCGCCAGCGTCAGCAGGAAATGCGCAACTCGTTTGCGGCATCGCATGATGATGCCATGGATTTTCCCGATGCCATAGATCGGAGAGAACCAGAATCAACGCCTGAGAAGGAGTCTCCGCTGATTATGGAGTCTGCGTCTGTGGCGGTAGCTCATCCGTCTCCTGAAGTGATTTCGCTCGACACCATGCGGGGCGCTTTGGCCGCAAATTTCGAGCAGGACGATCTTGATGTACCTGCTTTCCTGCGCAAAAGAAGTGAGGTCATGTAACAGGAGTGCAACGCCTTTGTCCGGAAAGTGAAACCCGCTGCATGGCGGCGCCTGGGTGCCGACTGGGAGAATGTAACGCTTTTTTCCCATGGGCAGCATCTTCTCAGTAACCCGTAATGGGTCACCTAAGGTGCGGGAACCGTGGTAATGGCTCTGTATCTGTTTGGTTCAGAACGTTTTAAGTCGAAATCGATATTTTATGGAAAACAAACTTTATCGTTGCCACGAATGGCTAACTCTCGTACTATCTTGAAGTTGAGTGAATTCCGCTGTGGCGCCCGCCACTGGCAAGGTTCGTGCATCAAAACGATCATGATTTCCGGGGAATAGGGAAAAGAACCACCAATGCCTAAGGGAATGCGCTTCCTTCGCCTGCTAGTGTCCTTCGCCACGTGGTTGCTCTTTGCCCAACCGATATGGGCGGCACACGTCAACACACACACGCTGAATAACAAGAAAGTAAAATCCCAGAAGATCAGTGAGAGCCAGAGCACCCGTCGGCACATACGCCGGTTGGCGCGGACCCGGGTTACGCGGACTTCGGTGCATACGCGCCGACATCGCTATCACGAGCGCTTCTTCACCAGTTCTTTCGCCAACGACCTAGTCGAAGCCGACATGACCGCCGGGGAAGATCCAATGGTGCGGCAGGCGGCCATCGATGCTCTGGGCAACATGAACGGCACGGTCGTGGCGATTCAGCCGACCAGCGGCCGGATACTGGCCATGGTGAATCAGAGACTGGCGCTTTCGAGCGGCGCGCAACCCTGCTCGACCATTAAACTTTCCGTCGCCTTGGCAGCGCTCAGTGAAGGGCTGATCTCGAAAGAGACCGAGATCGCACTGGGACGCCGCAGCCGAATGAATCTGACTATGGCGCTGGCGCACTCCAACAACGCCTACTTCGAATCCCTCGGGCGCAGCCTCGGCTTTGAGAAGGTGGCTTACTATGCGCACGAATACGGACTTGGCGAGTTGGCCGGATATCACATCGCCGGCGAACAACCGGGAACGTATCCCCAGGAAGTGATTCCGGCAAAGCTCGGAGGCGTCGGCAAGATGTGTTCGTTCGGTGAGGGCATTTCGATGACGCCCCTGCAACTGGGAGCGATGCTAGCGGCGATCGCCAACGGCGGCACGTTGTACTACCTGCAGCATCCAACGACCGCTGCAGAAGTGGCAAATTTTGAGCCGCGGGTGAAGCGGCAGTTGGATATTGCCCCCCTGGTGCCGGAAATTTCTGACGGCATGATGGGCGCAGTCGAGTACGGCACCGCGCGCAGTGTGCGCCTCAACTTTAGCGAAGAAGAGATTCTGGGCAAGACTGGAACTTGCTCGCGTGCTGGAACGCGCTTTGGCTGGTTCGCCTCTTACGCGAATACGAGCATCGGACGCGTTGTGGTGGTAGTGTTCCTTCAGGGAGGGCGAGCGACTTTTGGCCCGAAGGCAGCGGAGATTGCAGGTCACATGTACCGTAACTTGTATGACCACAATTTTTTCGTTGCCGGACCGAGCCAGCCCGCGACGGCGACGGTGATGAAAGTCAGCGACACTCAATAGCCCAGAAACAACAGAAGAACCACAATTAGATCTCGAAAAGGGCCTCTCAAAAAACGAGGCCCTTTTCTAGTTGTGCCGGCCCGGGAACCGACCGCAATCCGTGTCAACACGTTAATGATTTCCAAGATGAATGACGGCTAGTCTTGACTGGAGGGTTGCACTGTAACGGTTGCACTGTAACAACGAGCACCTGCGCTCCGCGTGGAGGCGGCAATCAGCCCCATACAGGCTTAACGCCGCGGGCCTTTGCTCTCATCGCTGGCAATGACTCCATCCTTGATGTGAACCACACGGTGAGCGTATCCCGCGATATCGTTCTCGTGCGTTACCAGGACGATGGTATTGCCTTCCGATTGCAGGCGGTCGAACAGAGCCATGATTTCGTTGCCCGTCTGGGAGTCGAGATTTCCGGTGGGCTCGTCAGCCAGGATGATCGAAGGCTTATTGACCAAAGCGCGTGCAATGGCGACACGCTGCCGCTGGCCGCCCGATAGCTCATTGGGCTTGTGGGTCATACGCGACTCCATGCCCACGGCCGCAAGGGTGCCTTTGGCTCGCTCCATCCGTTGCTCCGTGGGAATGCCCGCGTAAATCAGAGGTAACTCCACGTTGTGGAGTGCAGTAGCGCGGGCCAGAAGATTGAAGGTCTGAAAGACGAAGCCGATCTCTTTGTTGCGGATGCGGGCAAGTTCATCGTCGTCCAGTTCGCTGACCAGTTGGCTGTTGAGCCAATATTGACCCCTGGTGGGCGTGTCGAGGCAGCCGATAAGATTCATCAAAGTGGACTTGCCCGATCCCGAAGGACCCATGATGGCAACATACTCGCCGCGCTCGATGCGGAGGTTTACGCCACGCAATGCATGTACCTGCTGCTCGGAGCCCATATCGTAGGTCTTCCATAAGTCTTCGGCCGCGATCATGCAGGTTTCTGGCGGCGCCGAGGCGGCGGTATTTGCCATGCTTATGATTTCGGCGGTTGCCATATTCTTCTCCTGGTCGGGTTGGGCCACTGACCTCTCCGATCTTTCGGTTTCAATCCTGCCTCGTCCGTGAGCCCTGCTCCGTAGTCAATCTGACTACTCACTGTTGGACGAACCGGGTCGGCAAAAGTTATGTTGTTTCGTCTTCCTTCTTCGGGGCCGAGTTGTCTACCTTAATGCTGGCTCCGGGACGAAGCGTGCGCAAAACTTTGTAACTACCGGTAACGACTTCGTCGCCGTCTTTTAGGCCATCCAGCACTTCGACGTCGGTCGTACCGGTCACTCCGGTCTGCACGGGTACGAACTCAGCCTTGTGATTGCGAAGGACGAACACACCCTGAATGGCGGCATCTTTCTGCTCCTTGGATGCCGTTTCCTTCGGAGCTGGCGCCGCCGCATGCACCGATCCAGCGGATGTATCCTGCTTCGCCAGCTGCGCCCGGGTTCGGATGGTCAACGCCTGAATCGGAATGGCGAGCGCATTGCTCCGCGTCGCGGTGGTAATTCTCGCAGTCGTCGAGAGCCCCGGACGCAAATCAGAAGGCGGATCCTCGACGGTCACCACCACCTTGAAGTCTTTTGCTTCTTCGCTGGCAGTTGTCTGCTGAGAAGTGGCCACTCCCGTGGAGCGGACAATGGCGTTATCGCCAATCTCCGATACAACGCCATGAAACACTTTCCTGGGAATGGCATCTATGGTGACGTCGGCCGGCTGGCCCAAGCGCAGGTTCACGATGTCGGTTTCGTCCACCTTCACTTCAGCAGTAATGATCGACATATCGGCGAGCGCCATTAGCGTGCTGCCGGGAGAATTCTGGATCCCGATGACGACCGTCTCGCCTTCCCGAACCGGCAAGTTAGTAATGACTCCGTCGAAAGGGGCGCGGTAGGTGGTCTTTTGCAGCACGTCGGTGACGCGGGTAAGATTGGCGCGGGCCTGAGATATGTGCTGGTCGGAGGAATCCTTCTGCGCTTTTGCCTGAGCGACGCGGGCTTGAGCCTGAGCCAGTCCGGCGTCAGCCGTAGCCCAAGCGTTTTTGCGACTGTCAAAATCGGACTTCGCAATGAGTCCATCTTTAAACAGGCCTTGAGCGCGCTCCCAATCAAGCTTGCTGCGGTCGTAGTCCGCTTTGGCGCGAAGCAAGTCTGCTTCCGCAGTTCTCAGGCCGGCATCAGCAGCCACAGCGTCAGTCTGGGCTGCCTGCGCGGAAGCCTCGGTGGCACTCACGTCGGCCGAAGATTGCACGTTCTCTAGCTGAGCCAGCAATTGACCCTTCTTCACGTGATCGCCCTCCTTGACGTACAGGCGGGTGATCTTGCCAAAAGCATTAGCGCCAATATTGACGTAGGTCTTCGGCCTGATCTCGCCCGAGGCGCTCACTACAGACGCTAACTCCTGCCGCTGCACCTTGCCGCTTTGCACCGTGACGACGTTCTTGCCGCTCTGATGCACGGCAAAACCGACGATGATCCCCAATAGCAGGGCCACGCCCGCGCCGATAGCAATTCTCTTCCAAAGTTTCATGTTGGTCGTCAAAATCCGGGGTTTGAGGTCTGGGTTGAAAAGAGCTTGGACCCCAATCGAGACCAGATCCGTTGGGCACTACCAGACTTCCCGCTAACCCGCGCCAACCGGCTTCGTGATTAACGAACACATCTTCTGGTACGCTGATGTCGACCGGAAAGTTCCCACCGACAACAGTGAAGCGGCCGAGACTGCCGTAGTCGAGACTTGTCGTAACTGAGACTTGCCGCAACTTGGACCGACGCCACCCGCCCTGACAAATCATTATATCTTGCCCCCGAAATGGTCGGGCAACTCGGCTGCAGCGCATGCGCTTCTAACCACGCAGATCGGATTGCTGAATCCGTTCTCTGGTCGTGACTCAACCTTGCTTTCACACAGCGAAAGAGCCTAAAATAAGCAGACAAAGGTTGTCTGGCAGGAGCCCTCTCATGGTCCGGGTAGGTTCGCGCAGCATAATTTTTCTTGCTTTTTTAGCCGCCTCGACTTGTCTAGGAGGTTCGGCCGTCGCCCAGAATGACAAGCCCAGTGATAGCCCCGCGAGCGGCTCTGCTAGCCCGACCCAGGCCCCGGCAGACAATGAAGTCGATCCTCTCAAGCGCGCACCCAGTGAAAAACAAAAGAAACAGCAAAAGAAAGCGCTGAAGACCGAGCTTACTAAGCAATATAAGAAGTGGCTGGATGAAGACGTCGTCTGGATCATTTCCGACGAGGAGAGAGCGGCTTTCAAACAGCTCAGCAACGACGAAGAGCGCGACCAGTTCATCGAGGCCTTCTGGCAGCGCCGCGATCCGACTCCCGACACCGAAGAGAACGAATACAAAGAAGAGCACTATCAGCGCATCGCCTACGCCAACGAGCACTTCGCCGCCGGCATTCCGGGATGGAAGAGTGATCGCGGCCGCATCTACGTTATGTATGGCAAGGCCGATGAGGTAGAGTCTCACCCGTCCGGCGGAAGTTATGAGCGGCCTATGGAAGAAGGCGGCGGCGAGACCTCCACATTTCCGTTTGAACAATGGCGTTATCGCTATTTGGAGGGCATCGGACAGGAAGTCATCATCGAATTTGTCGACACCTGCATGTGTGGCGATTACCACATGACCATGGATCGCTCCGAGAAGGATGCTCTCCTCTACACGCCCAACGCCGGTTTGACCATGTGGGAGCAGATGGGAATGGCCAACAAGGCCAGCCGATTTAGTGGCGGAGGCCTGGAGAGATTGGGAACTGGGCCAATGAGCGCGAGCCAGTCTACTAAGCAGTTCGATCGGTTGGAGCAGTTCGCCAAGCTGCAAGCACCGCCTCCGGTGAAGTTCAAAGACCTGGAAGAAATCGTCAACACGAAAATGATCGTGAATCTGATGCCCTTCGACGTGCGGGCCGATTTTGTCAAAGTGACGGGCGACACCGTACTGGTTCCAGTCACGGTACAAATGAAGAATCGCGATATCACTTTTGTGAATAAGGATGGCGTGCAGCGTGGAACCGTGAATATCTTTGGCCGGGTCACGACGTTGACGGGCCGCGTAGTACAGACTTTTGAGGACACAGTGCAGGTGGACGTACCTGCCGAGTTACTACCCCGCACCGCGGAGAATTCGTCGGTTTATTGGAAGGCACTACCGCTGCGGCCGGGCCGCTACAAGTTCGACGTTGCCGTAAAAGACGTGAATGGCGATCGGAAGGGTTCCTGGAGCAGAGGTGTTGTAGTGCCGGATTTCTCCGATGACAAGCTGGCCACTTCGACGTTGATCGTGGCCGACCAGATGGAGTCAGTACCTTCTAAAAATGTGGGTACGGGCAGCTTCGTCATCGGAACCACCAAAGTCCGGCCTCGTGTGGCCCCTTCGAATGGAAAGCCGGCGACCTTCAAGAAAGATAAAGATCAGAAGCTGAATTTCTGGATGCAGGTCTATAATCTGGGCGTGGACGAGAAGACGCACAAGCCTTCCGCCACCTTCGAGTATCAGATCACTAACGTTGCAACCAAAAAGTCGGTGGTCCAGAAACTGGAATCCACTGATCAGATGAGTAATGTGGGGGAGCAAGTGACCCTGCAAAAAACGATTGCCGCAGCGAACCTGCAGCCCGGCGTGTATAAGATCGAAATCAAAGTGAACGACAACATCTCCAAGCAAACGGCTGATCCTTCTGCCACGTTCGCCGTGGAGTAGCCGACTTCTTGATCCCAGGGGTGGGTGGAGTGATCCTTCGCAGGTTCGGAACTTGGGCGCTGCTGTTCGGCCTGACGCTTCCGGTCTGGGCAGCTCAACAGCCCGGTGCGATATCGGGACACGTACGCAACGCCACGGGTGTGCCGCAAATGGGCGCGATCGTGGAAGTGATCGGCGCCGCTGCTCACAGCCCGACTGTCTTCACTGACGAAGCCGGATTCTTTTCGGCGAGCGGGTTGTTGCCGGGTGTGTACAGCATTAAAGTTTCCGCTGCTTCTTTCCTTCCGGCTCTCCGTGAGCGCATTGGTTTGCGTCCGGGAGCGAGCGTCAATGTGAACGTCACGCTGAACACGCTTCTGGGAGCCATTCAAGTCGGACCCTTGCGTGTCGCTAGCGATGACGAAGACTGGAAGTGGACGCTGCGCTCCGTAGCCAATCGTCCAATCCTGCGCGTGTTCGATGGCCCTGCGGAAAAAGAAAATCACGAAACCACGGGCAGCCTTTCCTTCTTGGCTGGCTCGGCGGCTGGCGGTTACGGCAGCGGCTCCGAGCTGAGCACGGGATTTTCTGTGGAGCGTTCGATTTTCTCCGCGGGACACGTCGGCGTAAGCGGTAACGTCGGCTATGGAGAAGGCCTTCCCGCTGCGGTCCTTCGCACGACTTACTCGCACAAGCGTGCGGATGGCTCGGAGCCGTCAGTCGCACTGACTATGCGGCGTTTCGCGCCTTCTAATCCCAATCTGCATAACGCTGCGCTGCAGGCGCTGGCGCTGGCCGTGGGCGATGACTTTTCCGTCGGCGATGTGGTGGAACTGAAGTTCGGCAGCGAACTGCAGACCATCCAGTTCCTCGGACGGGTGACCGCATTCCGGCCTTATGGTTCGGCCGATCTGCATCTTTCGCCCAACACCGTTTTGGAATATTCCTATGCCACCTCTCTGCCGGATAGTCGCAGAGAAAAAGGTTTCGATTCATCCCCAGCAGATTTGAGTGAATCGAATCCGCGAGTGAGCATGCAGGACTACAACACCAAGATAGAGCGTGCTCACCATCAGGAGGTCAGTCTTTCGCGGCGAATCGGCAAGAACAACCTGCAGTTGGCCGCGTTCTCCGACCGCGTCGGGGATACGGCTCTTACCGGTACTGGCGATGTGAGCGCGGCCGGCGGGTTCCTCCTGCCCGACGTTTATTCCGGAACCTTCAGCTATGCGGGCAATAATTTGCGGACCCAGGGTCTGCGGGTTGTGCTGCAGCGCAAATTTTCTTCCGATCTCACCGCCACTTTGGATTACGCCTACGGGGGTGTCCTCGATCTTGCCCAGCCAAATGTGGAACTCGAGGTTGCCAGGCAATTGATCACAACCCAGAAGCGCCACGCCGTGGCAGCAAAATTGAGCGGAAGTCTGCCTCGTACTCACACTCGTTGGATCACTTCTTACCGCTGGGTGAATGGTCCCGGCCTCACGCCGGTGGACATGTTCAATGCTTCAGCGGGTCAAAGCGATCCCTACTTGAACATTTTTATTCGTCAGCCCATTCCAACTCTCGGCTTCCTTCCCTCCCACATGGAAGCAGTGATTGACGTGCGCAATCTTCTGGCGCAGGGCTATGTGCCAGTCCTTGGTCAGGATGGACAAACCGTCTACCTGGTGCAATCCGCTCGGTCAGTGCGTGGCGGAGTTGCTTTTACCTTTTAGGCGTCTTCTTACTAGGCGGTCTTCCTATCTATTCTCATCCGGTTATTCGGCCTCCGCGCGTCTTAGTGTGAGTGTGATCCCGAGCGAAGTCTGGGACCTATGCACTTCTTCATTTTCAAGCTATAATTAAGAGGCTATGAGGCGCGCCCGAGGGATATGCTACAGATTCCCATAGCGCTTGCTCCCAAATAGCGTATTCCCATCCTTTGCGACTATCCTAAGTAACTGATAAATAGAACCATAACCAGCGTTAGCGATTTGGCTTTCAAGCTGCAATGTAATTCGAATACACCTATACCCACCTTGTGCCAAGATATTTCAGGTTTTGTTGGAGGAGAGAGATATGAGACGCGTATTCGGAATCTTAGTTGCTCTAGCTCTGTTGGCGGTTGCCGGAAATGCCCAGACATTCCGCGGCGCCATTAACGGGACGGTGACCGATCCGTCCGGTGCAGTGGTCGCCGGAGCCAGCGTGAAAGCCACAAATTCCGGCACCGGCATCGTCCAGACCACCACCACCACCAGTGACGGCCAGTACTCCTTCCAGGATCTGCCGCTCGGAACCTACTCGGTTGCGGTGACTGCCAGCGGCTTTCCCATGGTGACGGTGGATAAAGTACAGGTCACGGCAGGTTCTGCCTATACTCTCCCGATCAAACTTTCCATTGAAAGGCAGACCACGACAATTGAAGTTTCAGCGGCTGCTCTAATGCTAAATACGACCACCGCAACGCAGGACAACATCCTGCCTACAGAGGCAGTGCAGGACGTGCCCATGAACGGGCGCGACTTCACGCAGTTCGCTGCTGTGCAGCCTGGCTACGGTGGGTACTCCGTGGGCGGTTTCGGCTCGCTGAACGGAACCCGCGCCAACCAGATGAACTGGCAGATTGACGGCGTCGACAACAACGACTTCTGGCACAACATTCCGGCTGTCAACCAGGGCGGCGTCTCCGGTATCGCCGGCACGATCATGCCCTTGGATGCAATCGACGAATTTGCCGCCCAAACGCAATCCAACGCCGAAGGCGGCCGCAACGCTGGCGGCATTGTCAACGTCGTCCTTAGGTCCGGCACCAACCAACTCCACGGCTCCGCTTATTACTTCAACCGTAACGAGGCGTACGGGGCGGCTTCGCCATTCACGCCATCCAACGTCAAAAAGCCCGAACTGCGCAACTACAATTTCGGCTTTGCGGTCGGCGGACCCATCATTAAAGATAAGACCTTCTATTTCCTGACATTCGAGAAGCAGCGCTACGTCATTAGCGTGTCGGGCAAGGCCACTGAGCCGGATGCGCAATATATCGCTGCCGCTCGCGCGCTACTGACTGCGAACAGTGTTCTTGAGAGTCCGATTTCAACCAATTTGATTAACTCGCTGTGGCCGAGTAGCGTAACCCAGGCGAACTTGGGTGGCGCTCCGCTGAACTTTTTTGGGACTGATCCTTCAATCGGCTACAGTTACAACGGCAATCTCAAACTGGACCATAACTTCAGCGAGAAGCATCACCTGATGCTCCGTGCGTTTAACGGGCAGGGCGACCAGATTGCGCCTCTCGGTGCAAGTCTCGCACTGGCCACGGCCAGTTCCAATCTTGAGTATTACTTCGAGAAGGCACCGATTCACCTTCAGAACTACTCCGCGGTCCTGAATTCCGTTCTGACTTCGCGGATTACCAACCAGATTCTGTTTGGTGTGAATTATTTCAACCAGACGTTTAATGATGCCAATCACAGCTTCGATGTGCACGCCATGGGCTTGTTCACCAGTCAGGACGCGCTCATTCACGGTCAGCCCATTCTCGGGGCGCCGAGCATTGCGATTGGCGGGTTTGAACAGGTGGGAATCACTAATCCTTCCGGGCGCAACGACATTACCGGCATGTTGACCGACATCGTGTCTTACAACGTGGGCAAGCACCAGTTCCGTTTCGGCGGCGAGATGCGGCAGGGACACGTTGACGAATTCTACTTCCGGCACTCCCGGGGGGCGTTCAACTTTGATGGAAAGCAGGGGCCCGCTGGTTTGGGCTGGACAGTGTGCCCGCTCACTGCTGCGCAGTGCGCCGACACGAATAACTTCGCCCTTGCCGACTTCCTCGCGGGCAACTTTGCCTCATCCAGTATCGCGGTGGGCAACGCAGAACGAAAAGTGGTGGTCAACGGCTTCGACTTCTTCGCGCAGGATTCCTGGCAGATTACCCGTCGCCTCAACGTAAATTGGGGCCTCCGCTGGGACTACTTCGGTCCCCTTCACAGCAGCCACAAGGATCTTGCGGTCTTCATTCCGTCCGCGGGCGGCATCAAGATTCAGGGCAATGGCATCGACTCAATCTTCCCGCCCGACAAAAACAATTTTGCTCCACGGCTCGGTTTCGCCTATCAGCCCACCAGCAGGGAAGACTTGGTCGTGCGCGGCGGCATCGGCGTGTTCTATGACCAAATCAATATGAACCCATTCTTGGACTTCCGTCCGCCAAACGCTGCGGACGGTCTGGAGGACAATCCAGCGGGTCCTTCCGCAGTGTCTACTTACAGCCTGGGGGCTGGGAGTTGGGTGCCAAATAGCTACCTCTATCCAGGTATCACGACCTGCGTGACCGGCAACGTGGCCACCGACCCGAACTGCGGCGGGTCTGCTTTCGACGTTTTCTCCGTCAGCCAGAACTTCCGGACACCGTACTTCTACAATTACAACCTTAACGTAGAGAAGAGTTTCGGAAACGGCATGGCCGTGTGGCAGGTTGGATACGTGGGAAGCGAGGGCCGCAAGCTTTCGATCATGTTGAACCTCAACCAATTCGGTCAGTATGCAACGCAGTTTCCTAATTACGGGGGCATCAATCAGCTCAACAGCATCGGAACCTCCAACTACAACGCCCTGCAGAGCACCTTGCGGCTCAGGGCATGGCATGGACTGGGCGCACAGTTTGCATATACCTGGGCCCACGCCTTGGACGAAATTACCGCATACCGGGGCGCCCTTCCGTTTGACAGCACAAACATCAAGCTGGATTACGGTAATGGAGACTTCGACACCCGCCACAACCTCTCGGCCACGTTGACTTGGGACATCCCTGGTTCTTCTCACGGCCCGAAGATTCTTACTCACGGCTGGCAGGTAAACAGCCTCATGACGTTCCACGGAGGACAGCCCCTCGACGGAGTTCGCACAGGTTACAGCGAGATCGCCAACCCGTTTGCGGGAATCTCCCATGCCTTCAACAAGAGCGGCGTCACCTGGATTAATCCGAACTCCTTTGTCATTCCGTCATCTGGTATAGGCAATCTTCGCCGCAACCAGATTTACGGTCCGGGCTTCTCTGATGTGGATCTATCAGTGTTCAAAAACATCCCGATCACTGAACGCGTCAAAGCCCAGTTCCGTATCGAGCTGTTCAACGCTTTTAACCGCATCAACCTCGCTTCTGGCATTGGGGCTACCGGGCCCGGCAGCGGAGTCATCGCCGATACTATCGGCGACTTCAACGGCGCCCCTGGCATCGGACCCGGCGAAGCCTTCAATATGCAGCTGGGTTTGAAGATCATCTTCTAACGATTGCTGAAGTTTTTCCTGGCGGATGCGCTCTGCGCATCCGCCTTATTTTCTTGCGACAGAACTGTGAGCGCAGCCCGGCTCTCAAAGTCCCTGTACGAAAGTACCCACACGGTAACTTGGTCCCAAATCGTAACGCATGCTACGCTCCGCAACAGTAGTCAAACCACAGCCTCGTGTTGCGGGAGACCTCGATGCCACGCTCTTCGATGCGGCGCTTTATCTGCGCTGCCCTTGTCTTTGGTCTGTGCACTGCCGCGCCGGTGTATGCGCATCATGTTAAGAAGGCGTCGACCACGACAATGCCGGTCACAACCTCGTCTGCCAAAGCTCGCGCACTCTACGAAAAAGGAATGCAGGACTACGAAAATCTCTACCTCGAACGTTGCAACGACGACTGGCGAGCTGCCGTGAAGGAAGATCCGAGTCTGGCGGCGGCGTGGGCCTGGATCGCTTTCAACAGCGGAAATCCCGAGGAGGTCAATGCTGCTCGCGCCAAGGCCAAGGCGCTCGTGCCTAAGCTCACGCCTGGGGAGCAGTTAATGGTGAGCTGGATCGTCGACGTGCAGGAAGGCGACTTCATCGCTGGCATCTCCGCCATGAACGACCTGTTGGAGATGTATCCCAAAGACAAACGGCTGCTGTATCTCGCCGGCAATTGGTTGATGGGAGAAAATGGCGACGATCAGGCGCAACGCATGATGGAGAAGGCGCTGATCATCGATAAGAACTATCCCGCGGCGCTCAACGACCTGGCTTATGTGGATGCGAGAAACCGCAGGTTCGCCAAAGCATTCACCGCCATGGACCGCTACGTCGCGTTGCTGCCCCAGGAACCGAACCCGCAAGACTCCTACGGAGAACTTCTGCGCATGGCAGGCGCCTTCGAGCATTCGCTGGAACACTACCGCGCAGCACTGAAGATCGATCCGGATTTCGTGACTTCTCAGCTGGGGCTGGGCGACACCTATGCGCTGATGGGCAATCAGGATCAGGCGCGAATTGAATACGAAAAAGCAATCCGCTTCGCGCACAACGAAGCAGACCGTTTGACTTACGACATGCAAAAAGCCATGACGTGGGTGCGCGAGAGCAATTTCGCCGAGGCTGACAAGGCATTTATCGAGATAGCCGAGACCGCTCACGCCAAGGGCCAGGATCTGCAAGAGGCGCAGGCATTGCGTCATCTCGCCGAGTATCAGCAGGACGATGCCATCGCGCTCAAACGTTTGAAGGCAGCTGAGGAAGCCCTGGAACACCGCAGCGTGATTTCGCCCTCGGATCGCAATGAAGAAATGTCTCGCATTCTGCGCAATCGCGTGGTGCGCGCATCACACATGGGCAACGAACTTCTGCGAGATCGGTCACTCAAGCAACTCGAGACCATGGCTGCCGCCAGCCGCAACCGGGTCATTCAGAGTTCGTACCACGGCGCGGCCGGATCCGTACGGATGGATCAGAAAAAATACGAGGATGCCATCGCGCACCTTGACGAAGATCAGGACAATCCTCTCACAATGGAATTGCTGGCGCGCGCTTACTACCAGACCAGCCAGCCCAACAAGCTGCACGAAGTAGAGGCCAAGCTGCGGGGTACGAATCTACCGACCATGGAGCAGGCTCTGGTAGTTCCAGCCGCTCGCTCGAGACGTCCCGCAATCTAGAATTGGGTTAGTATTGCCGGCGCTAGTGATGTAACGTTACCACTCATGAATCCCACAGCAGAACGCCGTTTGGGCAAGAGGATTGTTGCCCAGGTTCCCGTGCAAATCCGAAGTGCGACGGCAGACCCGGAGCAGACTGCTCATACCCGTGACCTCAGCACGAATGGCGTATTCCTTTACACCCAGTCCCAGATGACTGAAGGCTCCGAGATTGAGATGGTCATGATTCTTCCGGCCGAGCTCACCGGCGAGAAATGTTGGGTATGTTGTCACGCGACGGTGGTGCGCGTGGAAGAAAGCCCAGGACCGAGGTTTGGAGTCGCTGCGGCGATCAAAAAAATGGATTTCTTGCCCGAGATCGGTCTGTAAGCCTCAAAGCATTGCACCAATTATGGTGCATTCCAGTCTGCAAAAAAACCTCGAAACCTACCCCGGTATCAGCCCTTTCATGGTTATAATGTCCGCACTGCAGTTCAAGATCCGGGCTGGCCTCCAAAATTCCTCCCCCTGCATCGAGTTTGGTGCAATAATAGCGGCCCTCGGATTGGCTCTGTCCAATTCCTAAGAATCAGGTGAGTTCGGTCATGTGGATTGAAAAGCTGGCAGACGGAATCGTGCGAGTGCAAACTCCGATTGGCCCGCGTTACATCATGCCTTCGTTTCTTCAGCGCGTTTACCTGTTGTGGATATTCCGCAACTTTCCCATTCTCCCGCACGCTGTTCTCAGCGGGAGACAGCGCCGGTTGATTGACCGCTTGTGTTCCGAACAGCGCTTTGTCTCCATGGCTTACGCTGATGGCATGGATGAAGCGCCGGTGATCGGAACCATCGAGCGACGCCCGGTGATGGGAGCTCAGCCCTTGCCATCGCGCCGCCCCATCGCGGCCATTGCCGAGGACTCGAGCTTGGCGGCCGAAGCAAGACAGCGCTCATAACCTTGTTGTCGCTTGCCGATCTTGCTTCCCGGTAAACGGTCCTGGGGCGTCCAGAATTATTTCTTTGAAATTTCTTAGGGGCACCTTGTTGTTTTCGAGTTGGCCCATCGCTTTCAATTTTGTAAGCGGGGAAGGAATTGCTACCTGCGAAGATTCGCCGGGTCTTCATTGCCCCGTGCCACGCTCTGATGGAGGCAGAGCCCTCGGATGCTATAATCCGAATTCACCCTGCCGCAATTTCCCCGCTCGGGCGCGTAGCTCAATTGGCAGAGCAACTGACTCTTAATCAGTAGGTTGAAGGTTCGATTCCTTCCGCGCTCACCATCTTTTCAACAACTTGGCGGCTTCGACTGATCCTGTGCCCACCGATTGTGTCCATTTTGTGTCCCTATTGCACACGCTGACTCGCTACGTGCGCAATCTCGTCGATGTCCTGGTGCTGATACTTCATGGTTGTTGCGACTTCTGCGTGCCCCATCGCCTTCATTACTGCAAACAGATTCTCGGTAGCCCGGTACATTTCCGTTCCGAAACCGTGACGAGCACAGTCCAGAACAAGGTCATCCGGCAGACCAGCATCCTTCCGAGCATCCTGGAACTGCCTGGCCACCGTAGTGAGATGGCCACACTTTGCCCGTTCTGATGGAAAGACCCAGCCTTCCTTTTGATCGGAATACCGCGCGAGCAGCGATTGGAGAACGCGCGGGCTGATCGGAACGTGCCTTCGCCCCTTTGGGGTCTTGCTGTCGTAGACGAAATAACGGCTGTTCGACCAATCCAGGTGCTCCCAGCGCATCGTGAATACTTCCTTCTGGTTTCGCATTCCGGCGTCGCGCATGATCATCAACACGTCTCGGAGCGGCTGTTTGCAAAAAGGCAAAAGCTTGGCTTCAACGTGTTCGTCGATGATGCGCTCCCGCTCGCGTTCCTGTTGCAGTTTGATCTTTGGAGCCGCTCTAAGCACTCTCCACTCTTCCGCTTTGCCGAGCATACGCCGAAGCTTGCGAAGTGCATTGTTGTGGTTCGACGGGCCGCCCGGAAAACTGAGCACGCCGGTATCGTCTTGGGAGATTGCGTCAAGCCGCATACCAGCGACAACCGTGTCCGCAAGCAGCCGCCATCCGTTAGCGTAGTAATCCTTTGACTTCTGTTTCAACATGCTTTGGTTGTCAACCCATTCAAGAAAGCGCTTACTAAACCCACGAAGCACCGGACTGCGCCACAGCAGAAGAACACCTCCTCGTTCTTCGGATTGGGCCATTGCGAATGCCTCGATTCTTCGAGCGGCCGTGAGTGTGGTTTTCAAGGTTCATGTGTGGAATACAACACGAAATCCGGTAGGTACCGGCCATAGCCGGAGCAGACATATTTCAATGTTTCAAGCTCCACGTGCTTGATGGATGAACCCGAAGTCTTTACCCGGTTGCCGGCAGATGCGATAACCACTTCCCGATTTCCAATGAGCTGCGTGATGACGGCACCGATGGCATAGTCGCCACGGTCACGGGCGCGCTTTGCCTCCGCGATCGCAAGCTGCATAAACTTTTTCTTCGGTTTGTAGCTGGGAGGGATTATTTTTTCTCCCCGAGTCTGAAAGTCCTAGGCCATTTCTTGGAAGAGCGGTCTCAGCCCTTCACGACTTCCGATCCCCGCTCGAAACCCACGTCGATCTTCTGCCGCCCAGCCTGAGTTGCGGCCTCGATCGCGGACTCCTGCGTTTCAAAGGTGTTGGGCAAATGGAACTCAGTTTCGGTCACGCCGAACGCCTCATGCTCCTTGACGGAGAACTCCGCCGAGAATCCGCCGTCCTTAAGCTCGCATGTCCGAGCCTCGATGACATAGCCCTTGTACCCCTGCCTGCTCTTCACTACCAAAGCCCCTTGCGCAGCAATTATCTCGCACTTCGGGGTAGGGAGCTTCCCCTCAAGCCAACGTCGTCCGCGTGTCACTCCTCAAGCTGGCGAGGAGCCCCGAATACCGCCTCTGCGGTCGGTCGTTGCGGACCGCGATGCCCTCAGGGAAACGCTGAGCGCCGTTTTCAGCGTGTCATCGAACACCGCATCGCCCGTGCTGTTAGCGAAATCGGCGAGAACGATGGTGTCCTTCTCGGGTGAGACGGGCCGTAGAGCGCGAACGGAAGTAGAACGCTCCCACGATTGCAAGCCCGACAAGCTGCCCAGACTGCCGATCGATTCGGCAAGGTAGGCTTTGCTGCCCGCCCGCTGGTAAAGCTCGAGGGCCACGTCGGGCGTGAGTTTCGTGTTGGCTGGGCGGGCAATCGCCTTTCCTGAATGTGCTTTCTGACAGCGAAGTGCGGGGAGCGTCGCTTGCAGCGACCCGAGGCAAAAGGAGGAGGCGTCTATCGCGCCGAACTCTTCACCCATGATGCCAAGACAAATCAGATGATCTGTCCCGAGAACAAACGCCTGCCGTTTCGCTACTTTGATCGCCCACCCGGCCGCACCATCCGCGTATACTCAGCTCGCAAAGAAGAATGCCCCGTGTGTCCCTCACGGCAGGCCTGCTGCGGGCAAAGTAAACTGAAACAAACCGGACGCAGAATCACCGTCCCTTGGCCAAGGATGCACCGGAGCCCAGAGCGCTGGAACCGCCGCAACAGGGGCGCTTGGTAGCGATTCCTCAGATCCAATCAGTAACTTGAGGAGAGTCAGAACTTGCGGGGCTCTAGGGTTAGGGTGAAGCCAGTGGGGCCTTTTCGGAGCACCTCGACGCGAAACTGCGCTAGAACAGCCCCACGGAAGGCAACTCAATGTACAATGCGGTCTGCTTGGAAGTCCAAGATGGAAATGCTGGTTTGGGTTGCATGCGCTCCTAATTAGTCGCCGGATGTGCCCCACTTCGTTCTCTGCTGGGGTCTCAGGCCATGGAACCTGGCTTGGATTATTTCCGAGCACGCGAGGCTCACGGCTATGGACATCTCCTACCACGATGTTCTTCTGGTCGGCGGGGGTGGCGCCGGCCTTCGAGCCGCCATTGCCGTGGCCGAGACCAATCCCAATCTCAGCGCGGCCGTGGTATCCAAGGTTTACCCGATGCGCAGCCACACGGTTTCTGCCGAAGGCGGGGCGGCGGGGGTAATCAGACCGGGGGACACGCTGGATGATCACGCCTACGACACCATCTCCGGCGGCGATTGGCTCTGCGACCAGGATGCCGTTGAGATTTTCGTAAAAGAGGCGCCGGAAGAGCTGCTGCGACTCGAGCACTGGGGCTGCCCCTGGAGCAGAGATTCGGATGGCCGCGTCGCGGTCCGGGCGTTCGGCGGTATGAAGAACATGCGCACTTGGTTTGCGGCCGATAAGACCGGGTTCCACCTCCTGCATACCCTGTTTCAGACCACATTCAAATACAAGTCCGTCACCCGCTACGACGAATGGTTCGTAACCAGGCTTCTGGTAGACGAGGGCCGGGTGCAGGGTGTGGTTGCCTTGCAACTGATGTCCGGCAGAATCCAGGCCATCACGGCGAAAAGCGTAATTCTGTGCACTGGAGGGTGCGGGCGTGTTTTCCCCTTCACTACAAACGCCAGCATCAAGACGGGCGATGGCATGGCGCTGGCCTTCCAGGCGGGCGTTCCGTTGAAAGACATGGAGTTCGTGCAGTACCACCCCACCGGCCTGCCGTTCACGGGCATTCTCATCACGGAAGCGGCGCGCTCCGAGGGCGGATATCTGATCAACAAGGATGGATACCGCTACCTGCAGGATTACAACCTCGGCACTCCGACGCCCCAGCCGGTCCTGCGCAACATGGAACTCGGACCCCGCGATCGTCTCTCCCAAGCTTTTGTGAAAGAGGTGGAGAAGGGCCGCACCACAGACACTCCGTATGGCCCCGTCGTCCATCTCGATCTTCGCCGCCTTGGCGAAAAGGTGATCAACACCCGGCTGCCGTTTGTGCGCGAACTGTGCCTGAAGTACGAGAACATCGATCCCATTAAGGAATTGATCCCGGTGCGGCCGGTAATCCATTACATGATGGGCGGCGTACACACAGACAACGATGGAGCCACCCCGCTGGCTGGCCTGTACGCCGCGGGAGAGGTGGCCTGCGTCAGCATTAACGGCGCCAACCGCCTTGGCTCCAACTCCCTGCCCGAGCTTCTAGTCTTTGGCGCCCGCGCCGGCAAAGCCGCAGCCCTGGCAGCCATGGAACAGAAGCCTCCTAGCGAACGCGTCGTCTCGCAAGCCCTGGACGAAAAGCTCCGCCTGGAACAGCAGTTTCTGCGCAAGACCGGAGGCCGCGAGCGCATCGCCACGATCAGGTCGGAAATGCACAAAGCGATGGAAAACGGCGCTGGTATCTACCGTAATCAAACGTCGCTGCAGAAGGCAGCAGACAAGCTCCGCGAACTTCGAGAGCGATTCAGGGAAGTCAGTCTGGACGACCACAGCCTCACCTTCAACACCGAGTTACTGGCAGCACTGGAGCAATCCTTTATGCTCGATGTGGGCTCTGCCATCGTGGAATCCGCGCTGCATCGCGTCGAGTCCCGCGGGGCACACCAGCGCACGGATTTTCCCGCTCGCGATGACCGGAATTTTCTGGCTCATACTCTGATTTTCAACAACTCAGACGGCAGCACCCGGGTGAAACCAGCGCCCGTGGTCATCACTCGCTGGCCGCCCGCGGAACGCGTTTATGGAGTGCAGTCCGAGGTGAAACAGACCGCTGCGAGGTAGGACATGGCTGAAACCATCAGCTTGGAAGTTTTCCGCTATTCGCCGGAACGTGACGCCGAACCGAGCTTTCAGCGCTACGACGTGCCCCTGCGCAAGGACTGGGTGGTGCTCGACGCCTTGAATTACATCAAGGACAAGGTGGATGGCTCACTCACCTTCCGTTGGTCCTGCCGCATGGGGATTTGTGGAAGCTGCGGCATGATGGTGAACGGTGAGCCCAAGCTGACCTGCGCCACCTTCCTTTCCAACTACGCTCGGGAACAGGGCCCCCTGCGGGTGCAGCCGCTGCGCTACTTTCCCGTCATCCGAGACCTTGTCGTCGAAATCACCGACTTCATGACCAAGCTGCAAAGCGTCAAGCCCTGGCTTATCCGCGGCAAGGAAAAGCCAATTTCCGAGGGCGAATACCTCCAGACCCCTGAACAACTCGATCGCTACAAGCAGTTCAGCATGTGCATCAATTGCGTGCTGTGCTACTCCGCCTGTCCGGTGTACGGTCTAGATCCTGTGTTTATCGGTCCCGCGGCTATTGCCTTGGCCCAGCGCTACAACATGGATTCCCGTGATGAGGGCGCACACGAGCGCATGGACATTCTGGCCCAGCACGAGGGCATTTGGGGGTGCACCTTCGTAGGAGAGTGCACCAAGGTTTGTCCCAAACACGTGGACCCCGCCGGCGCCATTCAGCAGTACAAGCTGACGGCAACTATCGAGCGATTCAAGTCCTTCCTCATGCCCCGAGGTGCTAAATGACCGAGACACGACAGCCCGCCAGATACACTGAGTACCACCCACGCTGGTATCGCTCCCGAGTCTCCACCTGGTGGTGGCTGGCCCAATGGCCGTACCTGAAATTCATTTTGCGGGAGATCAGCAGTGTTTTCGTCGCGTGGTTCGTGGTGGTGCTCTTGCTCCAGATTCGCGCGCTGTCGCGCGGATCTGAGGCGTATGCCGCGTTTGAGCGGTGGCTGCAAAATCCGCTGATCGTGCTGTTGAATATGATCACGCTGTTCTTTGTTGTATTTCATGCCGTAACCTGGTTCAACGTGGCGCCCCGGGCGATGGCCATTCGCTTTCGCGGCAAGCGTGTGCCGGACTTTTGGATTGTGGGCGCAAATTATGCCGCCTGGGCGGCAGTCTCACTGGTTCTAGCCTGGTTTCTCGTGAGGTCGTAAGTGGCGAAGCAATCGAATGAGCCGGTTCTGTGGGCGCTGTTCAGCGCTGGCGGTGTCTTTGCGGCCTTCGTGATACCGGTGCACCTTTTTCTCATCGGCCTGGCCTTTCCCCTGGGATGGATCCCTGCTCCTGGTTATGAATACTTGCATGCCTTGGTCCGGTTGCCGCTTGCCAGGCTTTATGTGTTTGCCCTGTGTTCCCTGGCGCTATTTCACTGGGCGCACCGCTTCCGTTACACGCTGTACGATGGCCTACAGATCAAGCACTTGAATGAATTGATCTTCTTTTGTTGCTACGGTGGAGCCATTCTCGGAACGGTATGGGCTGGCTATCTGCTGTGGAATTTCAGGTAGGAGTGTTCGCTACGCCAGACTGCCTGTGACTACTCTTTCACATTCCCGAATTTCTATCCCTTGGCTTAATCGTGAGACCCTATGGAGGCGTCAAAGCCGAACCACCGGATGTGAAGGCCGAGGAGGATCTCCCACGTAGATTCATGTTCGGTTGTCTGCAGAAAGGCTCATTCGGGAGAACCGAGAGCGGCTGGGCGGCTTCCTACCGACATCCCACCCCTGAGACCCGTGCGGAGGTCGCCTACAACGGCATGCTGGAAGTCAACTTTTCCTGGCGAGGGGAGAACTGGATGGCCATCGCGCCAGGGCAGACATTTACGGACGTCCATCTCTGTATCTATCCAGCAAGCCTGGATGAGGCAATGAAGGAGCGCCTCGAAGAGCGCTACAACTTGGCCTACCGCATCCTGAACGAAAAGATCGGGCGTGATTGCTATTTCCCCGACGGGCCGCCACGATGCATCGTATGTCCGATTCGCGTTAGCAGCCTAGGCACTGCCCGCAAAGCGCTCCAGGCAATGGAGCAGGACCAAGCCATCGTTGCGCCTCTCTTTGCCTCTGCAGTCATGGGCTTGTCCGTAATCGACTACAACCTTCAGCTGGCACCTTCTTATGTCCTCGATCCGCTCTTTGCAATCCTGGGGCCGCTGTCGACCGCAGAGCTACTACCTGCTGGGGAGGCAGAAAGGTATAGATCGGAGGACGGCACCGAGGTCCTTCGCGTACGCAGGAGGCAATATTTCGCTGCTTTCCAAACTTTCTTCTGCGATTTGGAGCGGGTAGCGCAATGGCTTCGCTCGTTCCAGTTGGTTGACAATGCGCCGGACGGGTTTCGCGATGAGGAACAGCTGGACTCCATCGAGCGCCGGGGTTTTGTCTGCCAGGGGCCGGAGTTGGCAGGCGTCAACATCGAATATCGGGAGAACAAAATCCGCCAAATAGCCTTCAGCATTCAGTTCGATCCCTCAAAGCTGGTTTCCCTGACAGACTCCGATGCCAAGATCGACGAGATGATTCAGGCCGTCCAGCATAGGTCACTAGCGCTGCGGGACGAAGTAGAGTCAGAGCTCAGGGAAGATTAGCCCGCGAGACGATACGCAGCCTACTTGTCTAGATTCTTGAACCTGAGGTCTGAGAATTTATCTCTCAGAGTTTCAAGCGGCAAGTAGATCGATGACCTGTTGAATCGAAGCGTCGGCTTTTTCATAAGCGGCTTGAAATTTGCTGGTGGGGGTGTGGAGTTGTGTGGG
>QIAN01000308.1 GCA_003225005.1 Acidobacteriota bacterium
CGTCTCCTTTCGCGCTCATCACTTGTTCGCGTCTTTTGTTCGAAGGATCGAGAGAGCGGCAGGAGTGCCGACCTTCTGGTTCCGGGCGGACGAGATCGGGCACCGAGGCGGGAGGTTCCACATCCATGCGCTTATCGGCAATGTCGCTCACCTGCGGAGAATGACCTTCATTGATCGCTGGAATGAATTAGCAGGCTACGCTCGCATCCTGCCTTTCGATTCCAAACGCGGAGCCGCTTACTACTGTGCGAAGTACGTGGCCAAGGAAATTAACGAGTGGGAGTTGAGTGACAATCTTCACGCATTCGCAAATTACCAGCCTGTGTTAGCGCTGGAGGGCGGGTCGAAAGCCAGGAAGCCGATTCTGGAGCCGAAGAACCGCGAGAAGGAAACCCGAGTTCGGCCAAATCAGCGGCAGTTCCCAATGCCCTACGCGCTGGAGGGGATTACCTCTCCGCAGGAAGACAGCATTTTATCCGTATACAAATCCGAAGTGACGCGGGGGCGCGCGAAGTTTCGAAACTTCGGTTTCGACGAATAAGCCCAGGATCTGAGTGGAAGAGATGCGTTTGCAACGTAACGTTAGAGGGGATTTGGTGCATGGCAAACAGAGCCGGAGAGGCAGACAAACACGCAGAAGCAGAACAGGGATCGCATGTTCCTTGCTTCTTATGTAGTCAACAATTGAACCAAAGGACGGACAAGAAACATGCAAAGCCGTATTTCATTTGCGATGCGTGTGGCATGCAGATATTCGTCCGGGGCCAGCAAGGAATTAAGAATTTGGCGGAATTGGTCGCAACCCTTCGCCAACATGACTTTCCGTTTCGAGAACATGCCGCCGTCCTGTTCGAGATTCAAGCTCTGCTGACGGAAATCAGGGGCATCAAGAAAGAACTGGAGAAGCTCGACAGCATCTTCGAAATCTTCTCGACCGATGAACACAGAGAACGCACACGCAAATTGCTCAACCAACGAATCGAGACGCTGCTGGAACGATTGGAACGAATCGCAGATGGCGACGACACGCTTCAAACACGATGATGGGCGCGGTCCACAGTGTGACGCGATCCGGGAAGAAAATCGTCTCGGTGCGCCGTCATCCGGGACGGGTAAATCACCGATCTCGATTGATGAAGCTGGGATCGCGGAACTCATCGCATTTTTCAAAATTCTCGCCAAATGGGATCAGGAGGCACGTTGTCATGAAAAAATGCAGTAATTGCGGTCGGCCCGCGGTGTTCTCTCTCGTTGCAATCATTTCGACCCTGGGCATCACCAAACGTCTGCAACAATCTTCCCCGGCCGTTGCGTTTTGCGATTCGTGTTTACACGAATTGTGTGATCGTCTGTGTTCAGACGCCCTCTCCGATGGTGTTAACAACGCGTATACATGTCTAAATCTGCGTTTGAGAGAACGCGTCGCAATGTCCAAAGAACACCCAGAATCCGGTTCGGGACCAGAGCGTAAGCGAATGATTTGAAACGGTGAATACGGCTTGCATTCCAATGGAAATCCGTTGAGGATGAAGTGCCATTTTTGTGAGGTGAACATGATCGCCGCCTTCGCATACGCCCGGGTTTCCAGTCGCGAGCAAGAGCGCGAAGGGTATTCCATTCCAGCCCAACGCAAGCTCCTCTCCGAATATGGGCGTGCCGGGGGATACTCGACAAGGCACGAATTCATTGATATCGAATCTGCGAAAAATCCGGGTCGCAAAGAATTCACCAAAATGCTGCGTCTGCTCGAGACCGACGACACGTGCCGCGTTGTCTTGGTCGAGAAGACGGACCGCCTCTACCGGAATCGTGCCGATGCTCTCGCATTCGAGACGTTGATTGAAAAGCGGGGTGTCGAAATCCATCTCGTCAAAGAAGGCCGCGTAATCAGCAAAGAGTCGCGCTCGCAAGACAAGTTCATGCATGACATTCACGTGGCGGTCGCCAAGCATTACGTGGAGAACTTGAAAGAGGAAGTAAAGAAGGGCATGCGCGAAAAAGCCGAGGAGGGCATCTACCCAGGCCGCGCTCCAATCGGATATCGGAACAACCCAGCGACCAGAACCATCGACGTGGACCCAGAGCGTGCACCCATGATCAGGCGAATCTTTGAGCTTTACGCAACGGGAGAGCACTCGCTCATTACGCTCCGCAAGGCAGTGTTGAATGAACTCGGGCTTCGCCTAGCTCGCTCCTATTTCGAGACGATCCTCAAGAACCGGTTTTACCTGGGATATTTCGTTTGGCAGGGAGTCGAATACAAAGGCACTCATCAGCCTCTGATTTCAGGGCAGCTGTTCGATCAGGTTCAGGATGTATTCGCTGGACGGAATAAGCCGAAACACAGGAAGCACGATTTCGCCTTTGCGGGTCTGCTCAAGTGTGCTCATGATGGTTGCACGGTCACCGCAGAGCGACAGAAAGGCAAGTACGTGTATTACCGCTGCTCGCATGGGCGGGGCAAGTGTTCGCTCCCCTATATGCGGGAGCAGGATGTTTCAGATCGCATGGGGAAAGTGCTCAAAGACATTTACGTGCCGGAGACGGTGGCGGAGACCATCGTCTCATCATTGGATTCTGATCGCGCCCGTGCCGACTCTGAGCGGCAGAAGCGTATGGAGGCCACGCAGCAACGTCTCGCAGTACTTCGAACCCGGATGGATCAGATGTACGAGGACAAGTTGGATGGCAAGATTGACAGCGCAGATTCGAGTCAGAGTTGTCGCGGGTCAAGGTGGGGGTCACCGACGACATCGTATTGACGGCGAAATATATTTTTGAACTAGCTAACCAAGCGTATTCTCTATATCTTACGCGGAACCATGCAGAACGAGCTCAGTTGCTGAAACGTGTCCTTTTGAACTGCGATACGGACGGCGTAAGCCTTTGGCCGATCTATAGATACCCGTACGATCTGATTTCTGAGAGGGCCAAAAATCAAGAATGGTCGGGGAGAGAGGATTTGAACCTCCGACCCCCTGGTCCCGAACTTGGGGGCGCGGAGCTGATTTTGTTAATATTCAATCATTTGAGTGGTGCTTCAACCGTCTCAGTCTTGCTCGATCACCCCAGTTTGGGCGTAATGTAAACCCACCAATTGCAACCCTAGCCAGGGGATCATTTCATTTGGAGAGCTGATCTACGAGCGTCTAACAAAACCGTCCTTCCTGATCTGGGACCGACTTTGGGATGACTGACTGGATTTGTGCCGGTCGCTTCTTGGATCAGGTTGAACATGGAACCGAATGTGTGAAGTCGGCAACGAGCTACGGCGGAAAATTTATGCGGCGCAGCAGGTCCTGGAATCGCGAGTCCGAGCGAAGGCCATTAAACCGAGGGTCTGTCTTCAGGCATACCATGTGGGCTGTGTGTTCCCTATAGGCAATTTCCAGCCAACGAAGTGCTTCGTCCGTCTCGCCCAGAGTGGCATAGATTCTTCCTACAGCATACGGTGATACATATCGTTGCTTCGAGGCTTGGTGCAATTGCTCCAGGATGTCCCTCGCCTCGTCGCGATACCCAGCCGCGGCAAATGCCTCTCCGAGAATCGCAACAAAAAGAGTGGCGCCGTGCGACAGTTCAACCGCCCTGCGGCCGGCCGCAATAGCAAGCTCATGCAGAGATTTGAAACTGTATGCGCCGCTGAGCCCCCAGTGCGCGGGGGCAAAGCTGGAATCAAGATCGAGAGCTTCCTCAAACTGAACAATAGCTTGATCGTACCGACACGCAAAAAGGAGGGCGAACCCTGAGACCTGATTCACCATTGAGTACGGTTCCAAGCGAATGGCACACTTGATCTCAGTATTGCCATCCTCGTGGCGTCCCATTAGCGCCAAGTAAAGACCCAACCACAAGTGGGCCGTAGCATGGCTCGGGCTGAGTTTGATGGAATGTTCAAATTCTCTTTCAGCAGCTGAGAAATCATAGTCATAAAACGTGTTAACCCAAGCCAGTGAAACATGGGCGTCCGCCAGGCCGTGGTCCAGTTCAAGTGCTTTCATTGCCAGCCGCTTGGCTTTGCCACAGCCCTCTTCGGGAGAGATGAAGCCCCACCAGCCGAGCACCGAGAGGCAATCGGCCAGACCGGAGTATGCAGCGGCATAGGTCGGATCTTTGGCAATCGCCTCCTGGAAGCGCTGCACAGCTTTTCCGAGTCCCTCTCGGTTGCGCCGCTTCCAATGGTAACGGCCCCTAAGATAGGTCTCGTATGCTTCCGGATCGACGGGGCGGACCCGGGTGATATGTGCCCGCTCCCGTGGGGTTAGTTTAACGCGCACTTCCCGGGCAATGGCTTGGGCCAACTCAGCCTGTAGAGTCAGCACGTCGCTGAGGTCTCGCTCATAACTTTGCGCCCATAGATGTGTCCCTTTCTCCGCCTCGATCAGCTGCGCGGTGACGCGTATTCGATGCCCGGCACGCAGGACAGTTCCTTCCACGATTGCATCCACTTCCAGCTCCCTCGCTATCTCGCCTACAGGCTTGTGGATTCCCTTGTATTGCATCGCGGAAGTGCGGGAAACGATCCTCAACTGCCCAATTTTGGCCAGTGTAGTAATCAGCGCCTCAGTGAGTCCTTCAGCGAAATACTCCTGCTCTGCGTCGCGCGCCAGGTTCTCCAAGGGCAAGACCGCGAGCGATTCAATCCGCCGCGGGCTGGCATTAATGCTAGCGACGAAACGATAGCCGCGGCTGGCAACGGTTTCGATATAACGGGGTTTCTCAGCCGAATCGCTCAACGCTGCACGCAATCGCTTAATTGCGTTGTTGATGCCGTGGTCGAAGTCGACAAAGGTGTCGGAAGGCCAGATTTTCTGACGCAGTTCGTCTCGGGTGATGACCTCCCCCGGCCGTTCTAGCAAAATCTGGAGGATCTGAAAAGGCTGTTCCTGTAGCTTTACGCGGATGCCGTTTCTGCGCAGTTCTCCGCCGCGCACATCTAGCTCGTATACACCGAACCGTACGGTCCCGCCCCTGGATGGATCGATACCTTCCATGGAGGACAGCACCCCACCGTAGGCGGGTAGTCTAGCACCGTTGTTACAGCCGACGCATCACTGCCGTGCCGATTGCGGATACCCACAGGAGACTCACATTTGATTCTCGCGGGATTGACGGTTTCTCCAACTTGGAACACAAGTAGGAAGCATTGTTTCAGTCTCGTGGTGGATGGCGGGGCTGGGGTTTTCGGGGAGCAATTCCAAGTCGCCCTTTTGTAGCCTGCCGAAGCCTTGGAAAACCAGGTACGAGTGAAATGCGGCGCGCTTACCAAACCGGAGAGTCTAGGTTGTCACTGAGAAGGAGGATGTCGTGAACACCAAGAGAGTGGTTCTGATCCTGATCTTCGCTCTATTTGTTAATTGTTCGGCAATCGCAACAGCCGACCGTTCAATCGTGATAACTGAACGAGGACCTGTCCGGGGCATTTTGACCCCTGCTCTCCGCAAGTTCATTGGCATTCCTTACGCGGCCCCACCTGTCGGTAAGCTCCGCTGGAGACCACCTAAAGATCACGTTCGCTGGTCTGCGCCACTCGATGCAACCAGATTCGGCAATCACTGCCCCCAGGACGCATCTGTTTTTGGGACTGCAAGTGTTAGTGAGGATTGTCTCTTGTTGAACGTCTTCACACCCAACGACACGGCCAGTGAGGCAAACAACTCCCACAGCTATCCCGTAATGGTTTGGATCCACGGTGGTGCGTTGACTGTTGGGGAAAGCGATGACTACATTCCGACGAAGCTCGTGCAACGAGGTGACGTGATAGTCGTCACGATCAATTATCGCCTTGGTGCGTTGGGGTTCCTGGCCCATCCGGCACTGAGTGCGGAATCCCCCGAGCACATATCGGGCAACTACGGCATCATGGACCAGCAGTTCGCGCTGAAGTGGGTACAGCGGAACATAGCGGCATTCGGTGGAGACCCACACACAGTGACCATATTCGGCGAGTCGGGTGGTGGGCTCAGTGTCCTTTCACACTTAGCATCCCCAACAGCCGCAGGGTTATTCCACCGGGGCATTGTCGAGAGTGGGGCTTACGAGCTAACCCTGCCCACATTGGCAGATGAAGAATCGCACGGACAGGCCTTTGCTACCAGCGTTGGGTGCAACGAACAGAGAGCACGGTGTTTGCGTTCGAAATCTGTTAAGAAGATCCTGGCCAACTGGGGCTTGTTCGATAGCAGTCCCAATGTGGACGACAGGGTGATTCCACAGTCGCTAGATACGGCCTTCGCCTCCGGTCAGTTCAATCATGTGCCCCTGATGCAGGGGGCGAATCACGATGAATGGAGATTCTTCGTAGCGTTGTTTTTCGACTTGGCTGGGGGCCCGATCACAGCTGACCAGTATCCATCAGTGGTTGAGGGCATGGTAGGACCCGATGCTGCGCCGCTCGTGCTTGCCGCGTATCCGCTCGCCAACTTTGACAGCCCAGACTTAGCGGTTGGTGCGATAGGCACCGACTCCGTTTTTGCTTGCCCGGCCCGCGTTGCTGACCAGGTACTTTCCACCCAGGTGCCGATTTTCACGTACGAATTCAACGACAGCAATGCCCCGGAGCTCTTCTTGCCCCCGGTCAGCTTCCCGTATGGTGCTACCCATGCGTCCGAGCTTCGCTACCTTTTCAAGCTGTCGTGGGGCGGCCGGCTAGATGAACGGCGAGAAGAACTCTCTAATGACATGATTCGCTATTGGACGCAGTTCGCGAAGTCTGGCGACCCAAACTCGTCTGGCGTGCCATTCTGGCATCGATATGACGCCACCGCAGACGAATTCCAGTCCCTGGCGCCGCCGTCGCCAATGCCCGAGTTCGAGTTTGCCGCAGATCACAATTGTGATTTTTGGGCAGCACTGTTCGGCGCCAATGCTCCGCGTGCTGCGCACATTTCGAAATAGGTCGCGCGGTATGGTGCCCGAGTCACGCTAGGGCTTTTTCGGAGGCGCGCCCTTGGTAAGCAGTGTGGAGCGGAACAGAGAATGGGGCGCGCGTTCGAAAAAGCCGTCAGAAGGAAGCCGCTGGCGCGGCGGACGCGGTCCTTATGCAAATTGAATGGAGCGAGGGGGAGGTGTTGAAGTCGGCCGGAGTCGGCACGGAAGCGGAGGTGGAGGTTGTCGAGAGTGTGGGAAGGAGAATCGATGGCGGAAAACGGTGGGATACAGGGCGCGAAGTAGGGATCAGGTCAGGAGCGGGGCGGACGGGGGCGGAGCGCGGTGAACCGTGCAGAGTTTTCGAGTTGTGGAGAAGCGGTTTCATGGCGCAGTTGTGAGCAACCGTGGTGGAGAACGGAGTTGGATTGGAGCAGCGGTAAGTCGTTCGATGACCGCCATCGGTCCACCACACTTGGGGCAACGCCAAAGCGGGTCGGATTCCTGGGCGGTGGTTTCTGGTTCCCTCGGCACAGGAACCGTACCCAGGGCAATG
>QIAN01000309.1 GCA_003225005.1 Acidobacteriota bacterium
CCGCCGGGTTTCCTGCGCCCCGATTCGCGGCAACACGCGCATTCGACGCAGGAGCGGGCCCGCGCGCCGTGACGCCGGGCGACTTTAACGGCGACGGCAAACCGGATTTGGCTGTGGCCAACTCCACGGGCATCGCGGTGCTGCTGGGAGAGGGCGATGGCGCTTTCCAAACCGCGATCAACACTGGTGCGGGACCGTCTCCTGAATCGCTGGCGGTGGGCGATTTCAACGGGGACGGCACGCTCGATATGGCCGTGGCGAACTTTGGCGAGTGGGTCAACGGCGCCCAAACCTATACCAACAGCAGTGTGTCGGTCCTGTTAGGCAAGGGGGGCGGTACCTTCCAAACGGCTGTCAACTACGATGCGGGAGGGCGTTCTCGTTTCGTTGCGGTGGGCGACTTCAACGGCGACGGCAAGCCAGACCTGGCGGTAGTGAACTCCATCGGAGACAACGGTGCTGCTTTCCCTGCCAGCAATGTCGCGGTGCTTTTGGGCAAAGGCGATGGCAGCTTCCACGCGGCCGTCAACTACGACGCGGGCGCAAATCCATCCTCCGCGGTGGTGGGTGACTTCAATGGCGACGGCAAATCCGACTTGGCTGTGGCCAACATGAGAGGTGTATCGGTGCTGTTAGGCAACGGCGATGGCACCTTCCAAGCTGCCGTCAGTTACAGTGAAGGACAGGGGCCTCATTTCATTGCGGTGGGCGACTTCAACGGTGACGGCACACCCGACCTGGCGGTGGCTGGTTGGGCGACTAGCTATTGGAGCGTAGCGGTGCTGTTGGGCAACGGCGATGGAACCTTCCAGCCCCCGCTTAAACATGAGGCGGGCGTCTCTGGTCCGGTTGGTCCGGTGGCGGTGGGCGACTTCAAT
Organism: Acidobacteriota bacterium; assembly: GCA_003225005.1. Lineage (GTDB taxonomy): Bacteria > Acidobacteriota > Terriglobia > Terriglobales > Acidobacteriaceae > Sulfotelmatobacter. The sequence goes on from QIAN01000309.1 coordinate 879, forward strand.
GGCGACGGCAAACTCGACCTGGCGGTGGCCAACAACGGCTCTTTCCCCGAAACTACTGTCGCGGTGCTGTTGGGCAATGGCGATGGCACCTTGCAGAATGCCATCAGCTACGTGGCAGGGTGGATCCCTCAATCCCTGGCCGTGGGCGACTTCAACGCTGACGGCAAGCCCGACCTGGCCGTCGCCACTTTCGAGAACGGGGTGTCGGTGTTATTTGGCAACGGCGACGGCAATTTCCAAGCCGTCAACCATTTCGCCGGCAGGGGGACTTATGTGACTGCGGGTGATTTCAATGGCGACGGAAAGGCGGACCTGCTCGAAGCCAACGGAGGCACCGTCTCCGTGCTGTTGGGCAAAGGGGATGGCACTTTCCAAGCCGGCCTCATGTACAGCGACTACACCGCGGAATTGCATCCCGCTTCAGTGGCGGTCAGCGACTTCAACGGCGACGGAAAGCCTGATTTGGCCGTTGCCAACCAGAGCAGCAGCTGGATGGGTCCCTATCCCGACACGATTGCCCTCTCCATCCTGCTCGGCAATGGCGATGGCACTTTCCGACCCGCCATCAAATACGACGCAGGCACGGAAGGTCTTTCCCTGTCGGTGGGCGATTTCAACGGCGACGGTAAGGCCGATATCGCGATAGTCGAAAGCGAAGCCGAGGCTTCTGGCATTCACTCCACCAACATCTGGGTTCGATTGGGTAATGGCGACGGCACCTTGCAGGCGGCCGTCAGCTACGGTGTGGGATCGGATCCAAATTCCGTGGTAGCAGGCGACTTCAACGGCGATGGCAAGCTGGACCTGGCCGTGGCGCATTCCGGCTCGTACGATCAGAGCAGCGGCACCTACGCTGACCGTGGTGTTTCCATTCTTCTGGGGCACGGGGATGGGACTTTCCAGCGCGCTGTCCGCTATAATTCGGGCGCTCGCTTGGTGGCCGTAGGCGACTTCAATAAAGACGGCAATCTAGACTTGGCAGTGGCTAATGAGTACTCGCGTGACGTCTCAGTGCTGTTGGGCAGGGGTGATGGCACGTTCCGAGCGGCTGTCAATTCCTTTGCCGGAGCCTATCCTGTTTCCGTAGCGGTGGGCGACTTCAACGCTGACGGCAACCTCGACATGGCCGTGTTGGATTCCAATGTCTCGGTGCTGTTGGGTCGAGGTGACGGCAGCTTCCAGACCGCCGCCAGCTATGTTGCGGGAGTGTTTCCTACGTCCCTGGCTGTGGCAGACTTCGACGGCGACGGAAGGCCCGACATCGCCCTGTCCAGCGTTGCTGGTCTCGACCCCCCGTACGGGGCCATGCCTGTCGAAGTGTTACTCAACACGACCGTCTCCACCGGTATTGGTCTCTCCATCAACCGCGGCGTTTCCAACATCACGCTTTCCTGGCCGCTCCCGCACGCTGATTTCGTTCTCGAATCCACGACCAGCCTCACTTCGACGAACTGGCAACGCGTCCTCGAATCGCCGAAGACCAACAGCGGACGCTGGGAACTGACTGCCCCATTTGACCAACAAGGAAGATTCTTCCGCTTGCGCAAGCCGTGACACAGCGGCATCGCCAAACAGAGGATCAAGAAAATGAAAGCCTCGATACCAAAGCCAACGGCGATGGCCTCTGTCATTCTGCTGAGCAGTCTGTTCCATAGCAAGCCAACGTTCGCCGACGGGTCCCACGCCGAGCTTCGCTCCCGCTTTCAAATTCGGCACGAGTGCTTGGTTCCTAACCGTTGGAGACTTCAACGGT